>JBBJME010000217.1:0-12183 GCA_037719765.1 Planctomycetaceae bacterium | reverse complement strand
ACCTGGGGCGGCGTTCATCCGCATTCGCGGATTCTCTTGCCCCAGGCTGATGTGCGCGAGCCTTTCAGGCTCAGTCGCAACACTAACATGGTCGATCTACGCAAACATAGGTAATACACAAATTTCACCGCGTACTTCATTTGTCGATGAACGAACTTTTTAGACAAACAGAAAGTTGGTGATTTATGGGCGGCTCGGAATCGGCACCAAAACGCCATTGGATCTGGTGCAGATTCAGGGACAAAATAAAGGACTGTTGATGTCCACCGGCAGCACAGCACCCGGCACCAATGACACCATGATTACGTTTGGTGCCGGCACCAGCGTAAGCGTCCAGTGGACGCGGCTCCGATATCGGTACGGCAATTCTGCTTTGTACTTTGAACCGGCAGTTTGTCTGGGGACTACGGTGCTGGTGCGATACGCGTTGCTTCGCGCACCCAGTATGGTTTGGTGCAATGCCGTTATGATCCTGCTCTATTGAACATTCTGGTTGCTGCGAATGGTGGCTGAATCTTCGTGCGTCAGTCGAGGCATCGCGAAGCTGCGAACTCGCGTTTCCGCGAACTGCAGAATGCGGGACGCTGTCGGTGCGGCGACGGTCCCGCCGTAATGAACTCCCGGCGTTGTGGGTTCATCGACCATCACCAGCACCAGCACCTCGGGGGATTCCGCAGGTGCCCCGCAGACAAATGACACCACCCATGCCTTGTCTGAATAGGTTCCTGTGAGGAGATCCAGTTTCTGAGCCGTCCCGGTCTTCCCAAACATTGACAGGCCGGGGATTTTTGCCGACTTGCCTGTCCCGCGTTCGACAACCTGCTTCATCGGATGCTGAACCAGCCATTCCGCAATATGCGCATCCAGCAGCACCGACTGCACCTCAGCTCCAGGTTCGACGATCTGCGAGCCCGACGTCGGATCCTGTTCATCGCGGTCATTTCTTTTCAACAGATGAGGTCTGACCAATCGTCCTCCATTTGCCAGCGCAGCGTGCGCGGTGATCAACTGCCACGGCGTAACGGCGAGTTCCTGCCCCATCGGGATGGACCCCAGCGAATACCCGTTCCACTGCTTAACCGTCCGGAGCAGTCCGGAAAGTTCGCCCGGCAGCTCGATTCCCGTGCGGCGACCGAAACCAAATGCGCGAGTTGCCTCATAAAGTGATTCAATGCCGATCCGCTCCCCAATTTTTGCCATGCCGATGTTGCTCGATTTCACCAGCACGTCTTCGACACTCAAGGCACCGTAAGAATGATGGTCGTGCAGCACGCGTGGACCCATCCGATAGACGCCAAAACTGCAATCGATCATTTCATCGAACGCCAGACCATTGTTCTGAATCGCCCAGCCGACAATGAATGGCTTGAATGTCGAACCCGGTTCGAATACGGCCGACACAGCCAGATTCTTCCACGCGGCTTCGGGCACTTCCCGCAAAGCATTGGGATCGAAACCAGGACGGGACGCCATGGCGAGAATCTCACCTGAACCCGGCACCATGACGATCGCACAGGCTCCGATCGGTTTCCATTCTTCCATCAGCGCATCGAGTTGCCGTTCTGTTTCGATCTGCGTGAGTAAATCGATCGTCGAAACGACGGTCTGCCCGTGTTTCGGCGATTGAGACCGTTCAGCTGCGACTTCCATCACGATCCCGCGTGCGTCCCGAGTCATGACACGGTTGCCATCCGCGCCGCGAATCACTTCGTGCAGACTTTGTTCAAGCCCTCCCTTACCGACGTTGTCGATGTTACGGATTCCCAGCACATGCGATGCAAAACTGCCTTGAGGATATTTCCGTTGATATTCGCGGCGCAAGCCCCATGTTGTCCTGTGCAGGTTCAAGGCACGAATCGCAGCGACCTTTTCTTCGCTGATGCGACGTTGAATCCAGACAAATCGCTTGTCGCCGTTGTCAGCGATTCGATGGTAGAGATCGTCGGCGTTGAGATTCACGATCGGACCGACGCGCCACGCAAAGTCCCACGGATCCTGAATCTCGGCAGGAACGGCGAACAGACTGTCACAGGGAATAGTCATCGCCAGGACCTGGCCGTTGCGATCAAGGATTTCTCCGGGTCGTGCAGGGATGACTTCGCTGAAAATGCTTTGCCGCGTCACACGATCATTCATCAACTGACGCTGGGCTCCCTGCAGTTGAATTAGCCGTGTGACGAGAATCGCCCAACCGACGAAAACGAAAACGGAGACCAGCCCAAATCGCCACGAACGTTGAGTCGCCAGTGGTAACAGACTTTTCGACGGTGAGTCAGTCAGTCCGTTAACGACGTTGTCCGCCCTGTCGGTCACTTCTTCCCCGGATTCCGGGGACGAGGAATCCAGTGTGCAACGAGCGGTCACGCTATCGGCGGCTTCGGATGAAACCGAAACTTCATTGTTGAGAACGTCTTTCATCAATCGATCCCTTCCGGATTGAAAGGATGCTGAAATCGCAGCAACGGCAACCGCTGGCCGTTTGACCCGGACGGTTCCTCACTTCGATCCGCGACACGGCTCCGGCGGCGCTCTGTCTTCGGTTGTTGCTTTGACTTACGTTTGTCTGTTTCCAGCGTGACAGCCATCTGCGAGGGTGCCGTGAGTTGCTGTGTTTCCAGCCGTAGTCGCACGAGAAGGTCCAGCAATACGTCCGTTTGATAGTATTGGACGCTCACCGTTCGGCGCATTTCAAGCGTCTGCTTCTCCAGCCACACTCCGGCCATCGAAACAAGGACGACGAGCATTAGTCCTGCGGCGAATCGAAAATACACGATAAATCCTGAACGATAGACGCCCACGATGATCCATGAGTCTGTCCGAATACCGGGAGGGCGAGGCTCCTGCCGAGCCTCTGAAGTTGCAAAGTTCAATGGGCTACATGGGCAAAAAGGGGTCAGGAACCAATAGTGCAGAGCACCCTCTGGGCCATTTGGCTATTGGTTCCTGACCCCTTTTTGCTCGCGCAGCAGAAAGCCCCGCGAATTCCGGGAGTGCGCGGGGCCTTCGTTTACTTGTGATTTATCGAACGACGCCTGGTTACGGCACCACATTGACCTCGGCCGCATCGGCAGGAAGTGCCAGAATCAATCCGGCTTTCAGCTTGTTCGGATCTTTCACTACAGACTGATTAAGCCGATAAATCTCAATCCAGCGAGAAGACCGGCCCAGAAAGCGTTCGGAGATCTCTGAGATCGTCTCCCGTTCCCCTAAGCGATAAGCCGGAGTGCCATCTTCGAGCAGCAGGAAGCCGGCAGGCTCCGGAGTCTTTGATTGTGAATCAACAAAGAACTCCGGATATCGTTCCTCCAGAACTTCTCTGGCGGGCACCAGCACCACCATTCCCGGCCGCATATTTTTCGGTTCTGAAATACGATGCTGATTGAACACCGCCAGCGCCGAAAAATACTTGACGGTCCCGTAAACTCGCTTCGAGATTTTTGTGTAGTTGTCGCCATTCTGAACAACGACCGATTCGAATGTTGAGCCGTCATCCGGAGCGCCCGGCGAAACACCATTCTGATAATTGAACGCAGCCAGACTGAATTTTCCGTCCGACCCTGATCCAGCTGCTGTGCGTATTGAGTTGCCTGGTTTTCGCCCGCCGGGATTCTTCACGGCATTGAAGCCACGCGAATCCGCGCCTTGTTTCTGCAGGGCGGAGTCGGGCGTTTGTTTAGAAGGTACGGAGGAAAGGATGAAATCTCGGTCGGTTCTTCCAAGGGAGCTTTTGCCGTCGGACCACTGTCGTCCTGCAGAAATCCATTTGCGAAACCGCTCGACTGTTGAGGTGCAGCCAGCGCCAGCAAGACGGGCTCTTGATCCGGTTCTGGTTCGGAGAAAGTTGGTTCGTCAGCAGCAAGACCAAAACTCATCTCGTTTGACGTCGGCGGTTCACCCGAGGCCTCTGATTGTACCGTGACTGGCTTTTCTTCGATGTCTTGGAACGCGGGGGCAGACTCCAAAATCGAGGATGCGGAATTCGTCATTGCGGGCATCTCGGATGTCACAGCAAATTCCGGTAATTCCGTTTCGCGGGTATCTGACACCGTGAGATCCGGAAGCGAAGCTGACGGGTCCACCATCAGGGTTGTTGCATCTCCATTCGGTTCCAGTTGCGGAACATCGCTGGATGCAAACTCAGGTGCGGGGGTTTCGCGAACTTGTCGTGACCCCCGCGGCTGCGATAGAGCCGGTTCGCCAAGCGTGTCGAACGATTCTGTGATCGATTGATTTTCAGTCGCGGGATCGGCCAGTACGACAGCCGAATCAGCAAACGGAGAACCGTCACTCAGATCTGCGAGATTGACAAGCGGATCGCTCGCTGCTGTCAGTGATTCCTGGCTGATGATTCCAGCGATTGGGTTGGCCTGTGGTGCATCAGGCGGGGTGGTCCCGGCCGGTGCAATCGCAGCCTTCGTCATGTTCTGCTGATGTACGTCCATCTTGTGATAGACAAGAAAACCAAACGCGAACACCAGAATGGTGATCACCATGATCCCCAGCCTTGCCTCATGGCCTGCCGCGGGTTTGGATTCGCTGGTCTTCAGTGTTGTCAACAGTTGCCCTGCCACCGCGCTGCCCTCAGCTTTGCTGACCGGCTGCGCGGGTTGAGTCGAATTTCCGCCGGCGACGCTTCGAGCGGCGTTTTTGTCAGAACCTGCCATCCCTGGTGTCCTTTGAACGCGTTTTTAACAATTCGGTCTTCAAGCGAATGGAACGTCAGGATGACCGCGATTCCGCCAGGATTCAAGATCGTCGGCAGGACTTCAGTCAACATGCATTCCACATGCTGCAGTTCGTCATTGGTGGCAATTCGCAGTGCCTGAAACACGCGAGTTGCCGGGTTACGACCTCCTGAGACACGAGCAGCTCCCACTGCATCGCGCACACAGGATTCCAGTTCTTCCGCCGTCGTCACCGGGTGCCCCAGTCGTCGCCGTCGGACAATTTCAAAAGCAACTTTCGCTGCCGCGGGTTCTTCACCGTGCATGCGAAAGATGTCTTCCAGCTGTTTTTCATCCAGAGTTCGCAGTAACTCTGCAGCCGGTCGCCCTTCATGCGGATGATATCGCATGTCCAGGGGACCACCTGCATCAAATCCGAATCCTCGCTGACGATCGGAAAGTTGATCCGATGACAAACCAAGATCCAGCAGGACTCGATCGACACCGTTTATGCCCAGTTGCTGCAAAACACTCGCAGCGTCTGCATAACTGGAACGCAGAAGGTGACAATTCTTATGTTGTTCGTGTGGCAGTTTCTTGCCGGCAATGGCGAGCATCATCGGATCGCGGTCAAGTCCGATGAGTTGACCGGTATCGCCAAGAGACTTCATGACCAGTTGACTGTGACCGCCCGCTCCGACCGTTCCGTCCAGCACAGTGAGCCCCGAAGTTAACTGCAACCAGTGCATTACTTCGCGAGGCATCACCGGAACATGAACCGGACGATGATCAGCAGATGGCATAAGTTTTATAGAAGTGTATGAGAAAGGAGCCAAACCACGCCGAACAAATCTTCGCCGCGCAGGAATGACTGATGGAGAGAGGGCAGTATCGTACGCAGGATTCGACTTTAGAGAAAGACCAGATGGGACCCATCATCTTCCGTCAGATGTGCTTCTGATCATCAAAAACCGGCAGAATCTGCAGGAACGGTGATCTTTGCATCAGACGTTTCAAACGTGTCGTCACCGCTCATCCTGGCGAATAGCCCAGCTTCAGCCCATCGAGCAGCAAAATCCACGGTCGCTGAGTCCGTCGGGACGGGGTTCGGGACATTGTCGCTTTCAATTGCCTGGTCCGCCGAGGCATGTTCGACTGAAGCGGGGAATGGGCTCCGTCACGGCAAATCGACGGTGTGTTTCCTTCAGCAATTCACACGATGTAAGTCGATGTCATTGCGAAAAATTCCGAAATGGTGAAAGATCTGGTATTCCTCCGTGTGAAAGTGATGAGGAAACCAGATGGAACATGTTCCGGAAACGAGTGACAGCCTAATCGCGCGGGTTCAAGATCCAGCAGATGATGCGGCGTGGGCCGATTTTCTGAATGTGTATCGGCCCGTGATTTTGCGAATGGCTCGCAGGCGAAATCTGCAGGATGCGGATGCTCAGGACGTCTGTCAGAAAGTACTGATTGCCGTCTCTCAGGCGATTTCACAGTGGGAACCGCATCCGGATCGTCCATTTCGGGCATGGCTGGGACGGGTTGCTCGGAACGCAATCCTGAACGCCGTGATTCGTCGGCCAAAGGATCAGGCAACGGGACTCAGTGAGGTCGCGTTTTTGCTGAACGATGTCGCTGTGGAAGTACCAGGCAGTTCGGCGGAACTCATGCTGGAAACGCGCCGCCAGTTGTTTTATCGGGCGAGTCAGGTTGTCCGATGTGAATTCACCGACATCACCTGGCGGATGTTCTGGGAAACGGAAGTCGAAGGCCGATCGGTTGACGTTGTCGGAGCCTCGTGCGGCAGGACTCCGGGAGCTGTCTATGTCGCTCGATGTCGAGTGATGAAGCGTCTGCGGGAATATGTTCAAAACGAAAGTCAGATCTGGGGAGTCGAATCATGAAACTGCAAACCTGTCCCGATGCGAATCAGTTGCAGCAACTGATTGACGGTGAGTTGAATGAACACACCGAGGCCGTTGTGGAAGAGCATTTGTCGTCGTGCGAATCGTGTCGTTCGCAGGTGGAGCGGCAGATTCAGTCCACGGACTGGTGGCAGCAGGCTCGCGGATCGCTGAAACCATCGCCGAGTGAATCAAATTCTGACGACCCAGAGACCGGATGCCTCGATGTGCTGTCGTTACTCGGCCCCACAGATGATCCGGATAAACTCGGACGCATTGCCGAATATGAAGTCATCGGCATCATTGGTCGTGGCGGCATGGGTGTTGTCTTCAAGGCATTTGATCCTCGGCTGAATCGATTTGTCGCAATTAAGATGTTGCTGCCGCATCTGGCGGCTTCGGGCGCGGCGCGAAAACGGTTTGCTCGCGAAGGCCGGGCCGCAGCCGCGGTGGTCGATGACTATGTGCTGCCGATTCACGCCGTGGCAGAGTGGCGCGGTGTGCCGTACCTGGTGACCCAGTATTCACGCGGCACAACGTTGCAGAAACGAGTGCAGAATCAGGGCCCACTGGACCTGAAGGAGATCCTGCGAATCGGCATGCAGACCGCGCGAGGACTGGCTGCCGCTCACGCCCAGGGACTTGTGCATCGCGATGTGAAGCCATCGAACATTTTGCTGGACGGTTCCGTCGAACGCGCGATGCTCACGGACTTTGGGTTGGCTCGTGCGGTTGATGATGCCAGCATCACACGAACCGGAATCATCGCTGGCACTCCACAATATATGTCGCCGGAACAGGCTCGCGGCGACAGTGTGGATGCTCGCTCTGATCTCTTCAGTCTCGGCTGCATCCTGTACTTCCTCTGCACCGGCCACCCGCCATTTCGAGCCGACAACAGTTACGCGATCCTGCGACTGATCACCGACGAGGAGCCTCGTTCAATTCGCGAGATCAATCCGGACGTGCCGGAATGGCTGTGTGCGGTCGTTCAGAAAATGATGTCCAAGAAAGCTGACGACCGTTATGGCTCTGCCACAGAAGTGGCAGAGCTTCTGGAAACATGTCTCGCTCACATGCAACAGCCGACGACGACTTCCCTCCCCAATTCACTGATCGCTGCAACGACTGCCGCAAATCAGTACCATCGTCCGCCATTTTTCACATGGATTTCCACCGCCGCCGTCGCACTTTCTTTTATCTTTGCGGGCATCGTGATCGTCCTGGAATTGAACAAGGGCACGCTGACGATTGAGTGCGAAGCAGACGATGTTCCGATCCGAATCATGCGTGGGGATGAAGTTGTGAAGCAGATGACGGTGACAAAGTCTCGCGAATCCCTGCGTGTCGCCGCCGGTGAATACGTGGTCGAGGTCGATGGCACGTGCGATGGGATCGCCATCATCAATGGTGTGGTTTCGTTGAGACGGGGACAAACGGAAACGGCCAAAATCACGTTGTCTAACGATAACACAACGACTCCGAACACTTCGGTCAGTTCGAGTTCCCAATCAACAGTTGTGTTCTACAACGCCAGTGAACTACTTGACTCGCGGGCACCGAAATCGATTGAAGTCCTGCTGGAAGAGCTACGTGAATTGGTGCTCCTTACCATTGAGCCCGATTCCCGGCAAGAAGCCAACACTACAGTCTCTATAGTACCTGAAGCCCGGGGCTTGTTAGTGCGGCAGACGAGTGCGCGGCACAAGATGATTGCTGAATTGTTTAGTCAATTGCAGGAGATGCAAAAGTCGCACGAGAATCCGGATGAGTTTCAAACGTTGCTGGGATCATTACGCATTGTGGAAAACGCAGACCCAGGTAAGTTTTGCCCGGCAACAGTGCCTCCGGAGCCGATCGAAATCCTCCGCAGACTTGAAGCTCAAAAAGGTTTAGAACCGGATTCGATCACGAGTCTCTATGAATTCCACAAGGACCGTTTTCGGATTGTCGTGGAGCCGGTCCTCGACAAACTGGTGCCAGCTCGTGAATACCCATTGATAGGCAAAGTGGTTCTGCATCTGCTGCATTACAGATGCACGGTTCATTTCTCAAAGTCTGATGATCTCAACTGGCCGTTGGCTGCGGAGGGTGCAGATGTCAAGGAAGTGACGATTTACATTGATTCGGCCCACCTGCATCGGGAAGACGACAAGATGCAAAGTGCAGTTAGGCCGATCGAGAGGGCAGGTGCGTCTTACGAAGATGGAGGGGCGGCTCAATGAACGCCAGAGAAAAAGCCGCTGGTTCCTCCGGGCGAGTCAGGCAGGAGATCAGGCGTGGCATTTTTTGCAGACTGTAGCTTTCAGTTGTCTGCTCGCTGTGGCAAGCTCGCCTGAACCCAATGGATCACCAGTTCCATGACAGACTCAACCATCTGTGGGAGTCGTTGGGAAGATTTGATCCCCAGGGAACTCAGCCGCCTGCCTCCTCCAACATCCTTGTCGGTCTGCGGAAGCAGGCGGCTGTGGCCTTTTCAGGCCGTCCTGAGACGAATCGCGAATCCATGCTATCGTCAAAATCCGCTAAGCCCGGTAAGCATGCGGCAGTTTCCCATCGTTGTGCGATCCGCGACGTTGTGTCACTTTTCACACGATGCTCGCATTGCCACGAGCATCTTTTGCAGCAGCTCTTCCATGAACCGCTGATCGCAGATTTCAACATTCTGGCGGCAACGGGAGCTATCCCTGAGGCAGAGACAGATCCAGAGCTTCCGACGTCAATGCATCAAACTGCGATCCATTCTGAGACAGAAACGAATCCCACCGTTCCTTGTCCCAAATTTCCACATGGTCATGAACACCGATCAGGACCACGTTATGTTTCAATTCAGCCATTTTCACCAGTCGCTCCGGAATCCGGATTCGCGACTGCTTGTCCACCTGCACGCATTCCGCCTGCGAGTAGTACAGTCTGAGAAAATTACGAACCTGAACTCGTCCGGTTGAGACACTCGCCATTTTCGTCGCGAAGGCTTCGAAACCAGCTTTCGAATAAATCGAAAGACATCCCTCGTTGCCCGGTGCCAGAAATAATTCCTCTGAATCCACTTCGCGAAAACCGTCCCGCAGTTGTCGAGGAATGGCGAGCCGCAGCTTGTCATCCATCGTGCGTTCGAATGTTCCCGTCAGTGCCATTCTGAAGACTCAGTAACCGATGTTTTGCAGGATTCTGCAGAAGTCCACACTGCCTCCCACTTCTCCCCACAAACCACCACTGGCGAGCAATTTAGCCAACTGGATTTCCTCGTCAAGCGAAGCTGCGCCAAGCAGTGACGATCCATCGTCGAAGAGTTGCTATCGCAGCAGGCAGGCGCTTGAAAAAAAACGATTTCGACAATTTTCAAAATCATTTTTTTGGGGCATCGATGCCCACCTGAGTTCGACTGGACACAGTCAGTTTTTGTGCCATGTGGTCGTCCATAATTTCTGCGTAAACCATTATGCTGGATTGGCTTACGAAAAGTTCTGGCATGCCGGGCTGTTGATCGCCACTGCATTTAGGGCTTGCCGATTTCCGGCAACACAAGATACAGGAGTCACCTTCAACGACGCGAGGTCTGTTCGCTGCAAAATGGACTCGGGGATGCTCGAAACAATGTGCCCTGCCTAACGATGTTCCCTGTTTGGCATCTGTCTGCCGGACGAAACCAATCCGCTTCGTTCCTCGGAAAGTGACGCCTGCAGTAGCCGTCTCGCTCCGTCGAGAAGAGCCTTGCGGGTTTCACAAGGCGAACCAAATGTCTGGTTGAATTCCGAACCCGCATCGCATGCGGCTGTTTCGACAATTGGTAGTGTCATGCAATCCCATGCTGTACGAGTTCCCGTGAAAGTTTCGTAGAATCAAACAGGGGTTTCCGCTGCTGATCTGCGGCGGAACTTACAAAGGGCCTTGTGGATTAGATGCAATCCGCCCTCCTCGATGTTTATTCCGAATTCTGCTTGGCGCGGAGTTCTGACTCCGTTGACGGGACAGTCAGTTCCAACACCATTCCGGGTAGAAATACCTCCGGCAGTTCTTCAAGAGATCGTTCATCAAGCTGTATGAACTGAAGACGTTCTGCCTGCGCGA
Source organism: Planctomycetaceae bacterium (assembly GCA_037719765.1). Taxonomy (GTDB): domain Bacteria; phylum Planctomycetota; class Planctomycetia; order Planctomycetales; family Planctomycetaceae; genus SXXK01. Next base: position 1,541 of record JBBJME010000217.1, on the reverse strand, counting down.
GCATTTCGATTCTGCGAATGGCACGGACACAGCCGTAGGCCAGCCACATTCTTCCTCCGGGCCTCAAACGATCGCGAGCTCCGGTGACTAACGAATCAAGCAGAAGGAAATCGGGGTCATAGAGTGCGAACTCTTCGACGCTCTTCGGTTTTTCATTTTCCCACGGCGGATTCGCAATGATAAAATCGAAACGTTCATCAGGTTTGATCACCGACCATGCGCCTGGATTGCGACGCGGAACACGTCGCGCGTCCAGGCGATTGTCGTCATCATAATTTGCAGCGTTGAATCGAACGTTATGGATTGCTTTTGGATTCAAGTCTGTAGCAACAACGTGGGCGGCTTCGGCCTGAAGGCAACACAACGACACCAGGCCGGATCCCGTACCAATTTCCAGCACGTGGCTCCCTTTGATTGCTGGCGTGCTAAAGATGAGCGTTCGCAGACTATGGGTGTCGGCGGGTTCCCAGAACACGGTCTCCATAATCGCAACGTCGTGCATTAACGGTGGCACTGCTTCCCAACGCACGATGCCTGGCAGTGGAGGCGTTGCAGCGGGAGGCGACCCGATCGAACTGGCTGCTGATTCATCCGCAATCGATTTTGGTGCTGTGGAAAGTCCTGATGGCCTTGATTCCGGCAATGCCGACCTCGAACAGCCAGCGATCAGCATGGCGATCACGATGAATCCTGACAATCCACGCTGCCCACCCTTGCCGACTCTCATCATCACTCACCGATGCAATACAGAACTTCTTGCCGTCGTCCATCGACATCATGGGCGACTCGTTGGTAGATGCGGCCACCACAGATGGCAGGAGTTGCGAACACGCTGTTGCCCAATTGATTGGTTGCGACAATTTCCAGTTTCTCCGTGGACGCTTTGAACACAAAGGTCTGGCCATTTTCGTTGGCAGCGTAAATCAGGTCTCCGATCAGCACGGGCGAACTGCTGAAATCCCCGCTCAAACGCCCCTTCCAGACTTCTTCCCCCGTGTCGCTTTTCCAGCACATTGCGATCCCGGCGTCCATCACAGCAAACAGGTAACCATCGCGAGTCAACAGCGACGGGACATAGCTTCGGGTGGGATTTTCCCAGACGATTTTTCCCGATCCATCGGCGGCGACGGCTGACACATGATTCTTCGGATATCCACCGCTGGTAAAGATACGTTGACCGTCCGTCACTGTCGTGGTCACGCATTCGGTCGTCGAACCTTCGATTTCCCAGAATGTCTCGCCCGTGGCCGGATTCAGACTGGTCACCAGATCGCACCCAGTCAGGAAGAGCTGGTCCTTTCCTTCAACGGTGAAAATCACCGGTGATGAGTAGTTTGGTTTCGCCGGCCGCGTCTTTTGCCAGACGATATCACCCGTTGCGCGGTTCATCGCGACAATCACTCCGCCGCCTTTGTTGTCCGAAACGCCGATTACCAGATCCTGATACAACAACGGTGAAGATCCGAATCCCTGATGATTGATGTATGCGGACAGTTTCGTCTGCAAAAGTTTCTTTCCCTCCCGTGCAATCGCCGACTTGT
>JBBJME010000462.1:0-2738 GCA_037719765.1 Planctomycetaceae bacterium | reverse complement strand
TTCGCTTCGAAGTTGGTGAGGTATCTCCATGGGAATCTGGCTCGCTCAGTTTCGATGCTATCAGCTCCGTCTCTGAAATCAGTATTCCTCAATCAACGCGTGATCGACGCCAGCAAATGCCGCCTTGGCGACTTCCGTAGCCTCTCGAAGCATCCTGCCCCAAGCGCTCGCCTGTTCTGCTTCGACCTTCAGGTCCCGAAGCAGCCTGGAAGCCACTCGGTCACTCACCTGAACTTCCGTCGTTTCATAAGACGGGTTTGGTGCACTCGTCAGTTGAGCCCTTTGTGCCCACTCCAGAATCCCGGGCAACTCAACACATTGAAGGCCGATACGTGAATCGACAAAGGTCAGATTCTTCCTGGCCCAGTCGGGGAATCCGTCATTATCGACGACCGACTTCAGGGCTCGATCCAGCATTCCATGCGAAGTTGGAATTCGTCCGCCTTGGCCACTCATTCGCCAGCACGAGACGATTAGCTGCGCAAGCTGGTGAAGTTCATTCATTTCTGTTTCTCCTCCAATAAAACAGGTCGCCGCTCGGTCAATGACAACGAATCGCGCATGTTAGCAGAACCCTCAGGCGATTGCGCTCAAATTTGGATCGCCACAGATCCGCATTTTTTCAAGAAAATCGCGCCTTCGAAATCGAATTCATAACGAATTGCCAAAAACAGCAGTACCGAAATATTGGCCCGGATGTCCTTTGACCCACGACGAACGAATTCCCTGAACCAGTGTTCGTGACGAACAACGAGGTTCGACTTCAAATATCGGCAGATAATCGTTCCTTTTCCAGCTATGCGAGAGTTTCAAGCTGCCCTGAGGGGTAATATCCTACTCCGCTGCTTACAGTGGCTCCTAACGGGCGGGTTTGCTGTAGGCGTTGGCAAACCAGAAACCAGCCAGTCCCCTTGTGCCTGAACCAAGCAGCGAACCACACGATTCCTCCCAGATGAACCAAAACGAATTTGCCAACATTGCTCAGTTGGAAGCCGACCTCTGGTCAGCGGCGGACAATCTTCGAGCCAACTCGAAACTCACCGCCGGTGAATACTGCATGCCGGTGCTCGGCATCATTTTTCTGGCCCATGCGACCAATCGTTACAGAGATGCCCTTCGGCTGATTCGAGCGGACCAGGCGGCGGGAAAAATGCCGAAGCGGCCGCTGACAATGGCTGACTTCAAGAAGCGTCGAGCCCTGATGTTGCCGAAGGAAGCACAGTTCGACGAACTTGTGAAGCTGCCGACGGGTGTCGATCTCGGTGCCGCTCTGGTTGCCGCGATGGATGCCATCGAGCGAGATTTTGAACCGCTTCGAGGCCAGCTTCCACGGGAATACACCAAATTTGAAAGCAACTTGCTGGAAGACATCCTGCGAGTCTTCGACAGCGAAACGCTGCGAACGGCTCAGGGTGATGTGTTCGGCCGCATCAATGAATACTTCCTGATGAAGTTTGCCATGCAGGGGGCTCAGGACAACGGAGAATTCTTCACGCCGCCGTCCCTGGTGCAGACCATCGTCAACGTGATTGAGCCGACTCATGGCGTGATCCTTGACCCGGCGTTTGGTTCCGGCGGTATGGCCGTGCAAACGGGCCACTTTATCGAAAAGCAGGGCAAGGAGGTCGCTCATCAGGTGACTTTTTATGGACAGGAATACAAGACCAGTAACCTGCGTCTGGCAAAGATGAATCTGGCCGTTCACGGTCTGGAAGGCCACGTCGTTGAAGCCAATACGTTCTACACTGACGAACATGAACTGCTCGGCAAGTGCGATTCCGTTATGGCCAATCCGCCGTTCAACGTCGATATGATTGACGCCGAAAAGGTCAAGACGGACCCTCGATTGCCGTTCGGTCTGCCGGGTATTACGAAAGGAAAGAAGTCCGAGAAAGCTCAGTCGGGCGAGCAGAAGAAAAAGGACACGGTTTCCAATGGCAACTACCTGTGGATCTCGTACTTCTGGAGCTACCTGAACAAGACAGGTCGAGCCGGATTTGTGATGTCGTCACAGGCCAGCAGTGCGGGGCACGGCGAGGCGGACGTTCGCCGCAAACTGGTGGAAACTGGCGATGTGGACGTGATGATGTCCATCCGCTCCAACTTCTTTTACACCCGCTCCGTGCCGTGTGAGTTGTGGTTTTTTGACAAGGGCAAGCCAAAGGAACGTCGCGATCAGGTGCTGATGATTGACGCGAGAAACATCTTTCGCAAAGTCACTCGCAAGATCTACGACTTTACGCCCGAACAACAGCAGAACCTGACCGCCATTGTCTGGCTCTATCGCGGCGAAACGGATCGCTTCGTGGGATTGGTTCAGCAATACCTGGAACGGACGCTCACGGAAGCAGCAGCCATCGCAGAGAAATCCGCCGAGTTCCATTCGTCTTACGCTGCGCTCAAAGCGGCGACCTCACCGTTTCTGAAAACGCTGCCGAAGGACTCGCCGCTCCGGGAAACCATCGGGGAACGCGACAACGCAGCCAAAGCCTGCTTTGACGAACTGGATGAACTCAACCAGCGGATTCGCAAAGACTGGAAGAAACCCTGTGCCGCCAAGCTGAGTGCCCAGAAGAAGCTGCTGACAGAACTTGACACGCTGGCGACCGCCTGTCGTGATCTGGTGAAGACAGTGGACCTTGTGTTCAAGCTGGTGACGCGAGTCGTGGACGTTTCCGAAAAGAATGCCAATGCAAAAGAGCATCACACATGGGACAGCCGAGTCATCAGTCGGCTGG
>JBBJME010000216.1:0-12238 GCA_037719765.1 Planctomycetaceae bacterium | reverse complement strand
CCTCGTAAATTGACTCTGCCTTCTGGACAAGATCTGCAGCGTCTCTGTTTTGCATGGCTTTTTCCTCGTAAAAGCTATTCCCGTCACATTGTAACGTCTCCTGCAATTGTGCCACAATGCCACCGAGTTCAAGATGTTCGAACGAGGGGCGAACAAAGCGTTCCAGGGGAGCACACGGCTTGCCGTCTTGCTTCGGGTATAGTCTTTACCTCGTGCCCCCTGCACTGGGCCGTTCGCCTACCAAAGAGATGAAATGGCCTTAATCGACCATCCAGATCTCCGCCGCATGCTGCTTCGGATCGGCAACAGTATGTTGTCGCGCATGGACATCGAACACGCGACTTACACCGAAGAACATGTTGACAGGTGTCGTGAAATTCTGATTTCGCACGCGGAAGACATCGATGAAGCCCAGGATGAAGACTCTTCAGCAAAACTTGTCAGGACGACTGTCCTGAAACTCAACCAGCTGAACTATGACACCGGACACGATTTGATTGATGAAGAACTACGAGAATTCATTTGCGGGTTCTTGAGCAAGGCCGGATCTCTCAAAGGTCGCAACGCACCGAATGTGGATGTTACCGAGGTTTGGCGAGAATGGTGACCAGCGGACAAACAGGCGAACCATTAAGGCTTTGACTTCGCGGGTGCGGACGGAGGGCGAGGATTAGCGATCAGGGTTGAGCGGAGGGGGCGTGTGGCGATACGAACCAGTCGAGCCGAAGCTCAAGGCACTTGTTCAAGAAGCCCGTTGGTTCAGCGACGCCCGGTGGCGTATGGGAAAAGCTTTTGCAGGAGGCTGCGTTTCGGCGATTTTATGTAGGTCCTTTCTGCCGGACTCATCCTTACCCACATTTTTTCAACGCGGCATGGTAACCTCGAAGCGCGAGGATGAGGGTTTCGAGTCCGCGCCAGATGGTTTGCCAGCCGGGTTCGCCGTCGGACTTTCGACCGAGGAAGCCACCGAGGCCAGCGAGAGCCCTCATGAATTCTCGCACCGTGTTGATCGCTCGAGGCCGACGTGTGATCTTGCCAAGAACTTCCACCCATTCCAGCGGCACCAGTTTTTTTGCCGGAGTCTCCGGAGCCTGGCGTGCCACATCGCGAAGCTGTAACAGACGCACGGCCTGTACGCAGATCACACCAATCACGGGCTCCAGTCGATCAGCGGTTTCGTATTGACGGCCTTCAACCTGCAAACCGGTTTTCAGGCACTTGTGATATTCCTCCACCACCGGACGTTGCTCGTAGTGTTCAACCACGCGGATGCAATGCGCAAATGATGCAACTGACTCGTGTGTGTACAGCACCCAGCGAATCGCCGCGGAACCCTTCGGAGCTTTCACTTCCAGAACTTCCACAATGTTTGTGGGGACCTCGCGAACCTCATTATCCATCACGAACGCCGTAGCGCCTTCGCGTGGACGCAGCATCGTCACCGACGTACTGCGCACTTCTACGTGAGCCCAGCGAGCTTTCTGATTTTTGTTCGCGGAGACCCAGATCTGATAGCTGCCTTTCAACGTCGCCGCAGCAAGGATCTCATCCAGTTTCAGCACTGTCCCCTCGGCAGTGCGAAGCTTGCGTTTCATTTGAGCCGCGCGGATGACCCAACTATCACCTTTCAAATACAGATGAGCGAATACGTCGAAGTTGTCAGCTCCGCGATCACACACGTGAATGAAATGAATGCCCGAGCCGACTCCATTCACCTTGTCTATGACGCGGCCCCAGACTTCCGATTCTGTCGGACGTTTGCGACAGTTGACACGATGTACACGGCTCCGTTTTCCCCCCGCTCGTGCCCAGAGTTCCTGCATGCCGAGTCCCATCACCTGATAACTTTCCGCATCGACGACGAGTGCCGAATGCAGAAAGAATCCCCGGCGGTGCTTGGCCGTGAGCGGTCCAAGCCCCTTGCGTTCGCTCTTGTATCCATAGTCGATTTCGGTCGTGTCGCTGATGACCAGATATCGTCCCGGCGGCAGAGTTCGCGTGTGCTGATAATGCGTTGCGGTGACGGCTTCAAACGTAACTTCCGGCCGTTCGAACAGTCGATATACGGCTTTGCAACCGGCCCAGTCTTCGGTCTGATGCGGTGTCGAAGCGTCCGGCTTCTCTGCCATTTGCTGCGCATAACGGACAAGCCGCTGCGTCCGCCGCACATCGCCAAGGTCACAGGCACCGAATTGCTTTTCACTCCACACCGCAGGCTCCAGCTCGATGAGTGATGTCATCAGACGGTCTCCAGATCAGACTCCTTCGCAACTCCGTCGTGGCTCTCCTGCCCCCCGTCTCTGAGTGGCAACTCCGGGACATACCGCAATACGGACGCCAATCAGAATCACCCGAAAAATCCCGGCAAATCCGCTGATCCTCGATCACCAGCTTTGTAAATTGTGCTAAAACTTGTAACTTTTTCCGGGTAAGGATGAGTCTGCCGGAAAGGACTTTCGCCACAAGGCGAACCGTCAGCGGGACGTCACAGGGCGAAACAAAAAAGCGGTGCCGTGATCTCCGGCGACATGATTTTGGAGTTGAAACACGTTTGGTCGCAGGTCGCAGCGATGCTGCGAAGTCCTTTCCGGCAGAATCCGGCAGAAAGGACCTACTTCAGCGCGGTCCTTCCACCAGCACGACTTAAAGCGTGTTTTGAAAATCATCGTCATCGGAGTTGTCTGACGCGCGATTATCATTGTCATCCACTTTCCAGATAGTTCGTCGCGTCATGAATATGTGCCGTGCGAGATACCGGCATTCTGCATCCGGTCGCTGTGGATGATGTGCATCAGCGGACTGCGGTCAGCCTCATCCGCAGTCAACGTCATCACGAGCTCACATTCGGCGGCGTCCAGCAGGGTTTGTGTTCGGTTCGATTGATCCTGGAGCATGGCCAGACGTGCAGTCAGGATGAGGTCGCGACAGGCTGATTGAAAGGCCTCAGCCTGGACATGTCGTTGATACGCTGTCGCGAGGAACTTTTCCGCTTCTTCTATTTCCTCGGCCTGCGCGGCAACACACGCCAGAACCGCGTGCAGATCACCGATCAGCCGCAGTCGTCGCGGGGATTCTGATGCCGTGACAGAGTCAAACACCCGGCGATCTGCCTGATGAATCCACAGCAGACACGATTCCAGATCGTGATTCAAGAGAGCCTGCATCGCCAGAATCAACCAATCGCGGTCGCAGAGCGCCGGCGGCGACGTTGTTTCGAATGCCGAGATGCGCCATCCCGCCTGACAGGACGACTTCACTGGCATTCCTGTCTGATGTCCCAGTTGTTTCACCGCCGACTGCAGACATCGCTGTGCGTCGACGGGATCACCATGTTCCATCCGCATGTGAGCCATCACAAACAACTTCGGAATGCTGCTGCTGACACACAGTCCCGCGCGCCGAGACGTCTCGGTCATCACTGACATCGCTTCCGCCCGATGATTCTGCTCCCAGAGCGCTCGAACGGGTCTCCAGAATGCGGCAAGCTGCGGCATGGTCGTGGAAAACGACACTTCTGCCGGGGATCGCAGTCTCCGGCACAGAAGCCTGGTGGCTGGAAACTGCGCCATGGGCGCAACACGAGTCGCGGCGACTTCACTTGTTTTCACTACAGCACTTTTCGGTTTGCCAGTTTCAGGCAGGTCACCATTCCGTGGTAGACGACTGCCAATGGACAACTCGACGTGCTTTGTTTGTCAGCGAGATTTGACGGGAGAAACGACAGCGTAGCGCCGCAGTGCAGTCGATGCAATGACGATTTTACGTATTGTTCCGATTTTGCAGTTCATGTGGGTTCTCATGACTTCCATAATTCGCACCACCCCCGTGCTGGATCCGGCAAATGGCGGCAAATCCCGGAGAATGGACCTTCATTTTATGCGGGTCGCCGGTGCCGTAAAATTTTCTCCCGGCTTTCAAAACCGCACGCGGTCGGAAGTGACAAACGGCGTCCCAGTGGAAACAATCTGCGAATGAACCCACCCTGGACCCCTGAATCGTGGCAAAAACGCCAAGCGCAGCAGCAGCCAAAGTACGACAATCCTCAGGAACTTGCGGAGGCCATTCGCCGACTCACGGCACTTCCGCCGCTTGTCACGGCCTGGGAAGTGGATCGCCTGCGCACGCAATTGGCGCTCGCGGAGGAAGGCAACGCGTTCGTGCTGCAGGGCGGCGACTGTTCTGAGAGTTTCGACGACTGCAATTCCACGTCGATCCTGCGGAAGCTTAAGGTTCTCATTCAGATGAGTCTGGTACTCATTTGCGGTTCAAAGAAAAAAATTGTCCGCGTCGGTCGCATTGCCGGGCAGTATGCGAAGCCACGCTCGGCCGACATGGAAAAACGAGGTGACGTGGAGCTGCCCAGTTATCGTGGCGACATCATCAATCAATCGGGCTTCACCCCGGCCGAACGCCGCAACGATCCACAACTGATGCTCCGCGCCTACGAGAAATCGGCGCTGACCATCAACTACATCCGAGCACTGAGCGAAGGCGGTTTTGCCGACCTGCATCATCCGGAAAACTGGGATCTGGAATTCGTCCGCAACACGCCCGGTTCGCGGCGTTATCAACAGTTGCTGGAATCACTGAGCGATTCGATTCGCTTTATGGAAGCTGTCTCCGCCGGTGAACTCACGCAGCTGACCCGAGTCGATTTCTTCACCTCGCACGAAGGCTTGTTGCTGGCGTTCGAGCAGGCGCTGACCCGCAGTGAGCGAAATCACGGCTGGTACAATCTTGGAACGCACATGGCCTGGATCGGCGACCGCACACGCACGATCGATGGCGCGCATGTGGAGTACTTTCGGGGCATCCGTAATCCGATCGGCCTGAAAGTCGGTAACTCCATGGAGCCCGATGAACTGGTCGAACTGATCGATATTCTGAATCCGGCAAACGAACCGGGACGATTGACGCTCATTCATCGCTTCGGTGCCGAAAGGATTCGTGAGCGATTGCCGTGTCTGGTCGAAGCAGTGCTCAGCGCCGGTCGCCGCGTTCTCTGGAGCTGCGATCCAATGCACGGAAACACACAGACCGCTCGGAGCGGTATCAAAACACGATCGTTTGACGAGATCATGTCCGAGATTATTACCGCGTTCCGGATGCATAAAGAGCTGGGATCGCGATTGAGCGGCATCCATCTGGAACTGACCGGTGAAGACGTCACCGAATGCACCGGCGGTCCAGGAAATCTGACTGAATCCGACCTCGCCCGCGACTATCGCAGCCAGGTCGATCCTCGATTGAATTATGAACAGGCGATGGAAATCGCCTTTCTGATCGCAGAACAAATGAAGTAATGAGAATGCGATGTCTGGCGGCTGGGCTCGCGTGGTCCGACGAATTGTTCGTGAAGGCAGCGAGAAATCTGTTGTGAGAGAATCATGGTAATCGGCATCAGTCCGCTGGTGGATTTTGCGTTCAAGCTGATGCTGGGAAGTCCGCAGCATAGTGGTGTGACGATGCACTTTCTGAATTCGATTTTGATCGATCAGCCAAGAATCACGCATGTCGAGATCCTGAATCCGTTTCTGGGGAAGCAGGCGGGAGATGACAAATTGTCGGTGCTCGACATTCTGGCGACTGATGAACATGGCCGATTGCTGAACATCGAGATGCAGACATCGCTGCCATCGGGGATGTCGCAACGCCTGGCGTACTACGTGTCTACCGTCTACGTCGGTCAACTGCACGAGGGGAATCAATACTCGGAACTCCGACCTGCGATCAGCATCTGTGTGCTGACACAGTCCATGTTTCCCAAGTCTCCGGCCCTGCATCTCGACTTTCGGTTGCGAGAATCTTCATCGGGCCTGATTCTGACGGACGACCTGCAAATTCATCTTTTGCAATTGAATAATCTTCGCGTTGCGGCGGAGCATGTGTACCATGCGTCGTCCACTGAACGTTGGGCGTATTTCCTGCAGAATGCGGACAAACTGACGCCCGAAGAAATCCCCCGCATGTTTCCTGATGAGGAAATAGTCGAAGCCGCCGGAGTTTTAGAAATGATCTCGCAAACCCCTGAACAACTGCTGTTCTACAACGCCCGCCTGAAATTCCAGCGTGACGAAGAAGCCAGACTTCGCAAGGCCGAAGAGGATGGACGTCTGGAAGGCTTTCGCGAAGGCGAAATGATCGGTGAAGCAAGGGGTGAAGCAAGGGGTGAAGCAAGGGGCCTGAAGCTTGGTCGCATCACACTGCTGCAGGAACTGCTCGGCATCCGTCTATCCACGGCGGAAGAATTCGCGGGATTCGATGAGGCTCAAACAAAGGAACTGGAAGAGCAATTGCAGCATCAGCTCCGCTCTCGTGGTTAGGGCTACGCGGCACCAAGGTCCATCATGCGGCGCCAGGCACTCACCTGACCAAGATGCATCATCATGTGACCACCGCAGTAAAATGTCTGCAGTGAACCCAGTGTCGGAAACAATTCCGTCATGCGACCACCCAACGGGTTCACGGACTGAAAAGCTTCATCCGACAAAGAACGCAGCACGGGTACTGCGGCTTTATAGCCTTCGAAGAATGCCTGTGTGACTGCGGCCATCGGGGGATAGACTGTTCCATTCGGATCATCGACGCACCTGGCATCTTTCGAAAACACCCGTCAAAACCTTGCGGAGCGACCGGCCCTGGCTGATCTAACTGGCTGAGGATTCGCGGCCCATACAGGCTCAGATGACCGTAAACAAATGCTGGATGATTGGATTCAATCACCTTTCCATTGACGCCCGCAAACCGGGCGAACTGTTCCGGTTTCACGTCGTTCAGAAGACGCTCTGCGTAACGGAGACACTGCTCCAGAGAATCCGCCATCACATTTCCCAGAGAACGATTCATAACCACCCTTTGTTTAATAATCTGAATTCAGTTCGTTGATGCTGTTCCGCTCATGGCTTTGCATCCAGTTCAAATCGTCCATGTTCGGATGCCATCATCAGCACCAGATAATTGAGCCGTGCGGCGTTGGCGATCTTGGCAAAGTTAATGCCATCCATCGTATCGGTCGGCTTGTGATAGTATGGACTGAAGCCGCCAAAAAGAAACGTCACCGGAATCCCCTTCTCAGAAAACGAAGCATGGTCGCTGCGTCCATCGACACGTTCCTCTTCGTCATATTCGAATACAAAGCCGATGGACTCATTCGCCTTTTCCACCATCTGATGCAGCTGCATCGAATGGTCTTTGCTGCCCACCAAATGAATTGTGTCGAGATTTTCCGCTGCCGTTTCCGACGGAGATTCTTCGTTACGACCGATCATGTCGATATTCAGCATGCAGATCATGTCCTGCAGCGGTCGCAGCGGATTGCTTGTATAATGTTTTGATCCCAGCAGTCCGCGTTCTTCAGCACAGAACGCAATCATCAGCACGCTGCGTTTCGGTTTCACCGGAGTCGCATGGATGGCTCTTGCGATCTGAAGTAACGAAGTCGAACCAGAACCATTATCATCGGCTCCAGGATAGAGTTCTCCGCGCTGCACGCCCAGATGATCCAGATGCGCCCCGATACAAATATGCTCGTGCCTCAGAGCTTCGTCGCTGCCCGGATACCAGCCGACGACATTCGGGACGTCGATCGATTCGCGTTCGATCGACAGCCGACAGTCAGCGATCTGCGATGAATCGAGCGTCAAATTCCCTGTCGGATTCTCCTCACCAAAAAAGTTCTCCGCTGCGCCGCATTTCGCTGCAAGTGCATTCGCCGCGGTGCGCGTGATCAAGGCAGCGGGGATCGCACTGGGAGTTTGTTCTGACTGATTCACCGCTTCATTGCGGACTCGTCCCTCATCCGCCACAATCAGCAGACAGGCCGGTTTTGCTTTCAGGACAAATGGATCTTCGGCACTGAACCGCCGCCCGGCCTGGACGACGAGCAACCGCCCGGCATACTGACCGTCCAAAATCTCCGGCGGCGAATTCGTGAGCGTCGCAAATGTGACAGGAATGGAGTTTTCAAATGCCCCGGCAAATGAACTGATGCCGTACGAATTGCCCGCAATGCATTCCTCGCCGTTGACCTTCACCCCACATGCGTCGGCATGAACGAGCAATTTGATGAACGGGACATTCTGGAACCACGAATCGTTCTCACCTGCCGGCTGAAATCCGCTGGCTTCCAATTGTGATGCAAACCATTTCGCCGCATTGAGGAATCCTTCCTGGCCGGTTCCGCGTCCTGCCATCTCGCCTTCGACCAGGTGCCCCAGAATCTGTTCAGATTCCGTTTCCGTGATGTCGGCAAATCCGGCTGAGTACTCGACTGGCACCGGCGTCACAACGCTGAATAGGCCGTCGGTCGCCGGAGTCACTGGCGAAGCCAGAATCAGCGTGCACGTGACAAGAACAAATCGCCTGAAGCTGGATACCACGCGCGCATTCCCTTGAGGCCATCGGGGACAGAATCTGATCCTGAGGAATTGTAGGCGATTCGGCGGCGTTTTTCGAACGGTTCCGGCATCACGAGGCATGCAGATCGGGAATTTTGCTGCGTGTCGTATGAAATTCAAGACCGCATCGAGTCGCTGTCCGGCACCTTGTCAGGCGGGGTGCCAGCGGGACGTTGATTTAAGGTGGGATAAGCTTCCAGCTTGTCAGGTTTCTCAAAAAGCACTGAGTTTTCATCCAGCGAAGGCAAGCAGGAAGCTGACCCCACGTAGAATTCAGATTTCAATTTTCACCACACGGTACGCTTCGATAGGGGGTTCTAAGCTGCGGCCAGCAGGGCCAGTTCGTCGGCGTTCACAGCGACGATTGCGATGCCGAACTTGTCCGCAAGTTCCGCAACTTCTTCGGGGCTGATGATAATCGTCATGCCGGATTCAATTGCCAGGACTTTGCCGCCGGATTCGTGCATCGTTTTGATCGTTTCGATTCCAATGGTGGGAACATCAAAACGCATGTCCTGATGCGGCTTGGCAACTTTCACGACCGTAAATCCACCACGTCGACACAGTTCCCCGGCGCGGCGGATACAGCGATCAGTTCCTTCAATCGCTTCAACCGCGATCACCGCCGTGTCATTGATGACAACCGTCTGTCCGATGTCCAGGCGACCCATTTCACGAGCAAGCTCCCAGCCGAAGCGAATGTCTTTCCATTGCGCGGCCGAAGGACGACGATGTGTGAGGAATCCGTGTTTCACGAGTAACTCCGGGCAGTACTTGAGAGCCGAATCGAAGACAAAACCGTCGCGTTCAAACTCACGAATGACGGCCAGCAGAAGAGTGTCATCTTTTTTATTCGCTCGTGCATAGCGATACCACATGTGCAGAGTTCGCCAGTCGGGCATCAGCCGTATCCAGCGGAACGGATGAAACAAGACAGTCTTTTCAACCTTGCCCGCCATGATAATCTGCTGGACATTCGCCTTGCGAAACAACCGGATGGCCTTTCCAAGGCGAGCCAATGGAGCGTATCGAAACTCGTCGCAATCCTGAGCCAGATCTTCCGAGGCCATGCCGCCGATGCCCAGGGCGTAGACATAGTGGCCGGCGTTTCGTGCAGCGCGAGCGAACCGAATCGGAAATTCGCCGGCACCCGCCAGAAGTCCCAGTCGCAATGGTGAAATTGATTCCCTCACGCCGCTGTGCGGCGTTGTCCCGGTCAGGGGAAGACGCACGAACGGCAGAATATCCCGAATTGAATCTGGTTCCTGATCAAACGACATTGAACACCATGGCCAATTTCAAAATTTGACGCTTCGTGTTTTCGGGAGCATTACGCTGCTTACGAACCTGAAACCAATTCCGACGGATGAGTCCCATCCCACCGGTGCCTGTTCAGCCGCTACGCCGCAGCAGATTCAACGCCCGCACCACGATCATTGGAAAGTTTCGCTCGCAGCGCTTCCAGTTCCTTGTCCATTCGTTTGATCGCATCGCGCATTTCCGGCAGACGACGAAAGGCGGCCAGCTGTTTTGAAGTCTCAGCCACCGGGCCTGCCGGATTGCCGAGGTAAGTCTGGCCACTCGGCATATCGCGTGTCACGCCCGCTTGTGCTCCAACAACTGCTCCGTCACCCAGATGGACATGATCGGCCACACCAACCTGCCCGGCACAGACCACGTAATCCCCTGTACTGACAGACCCGGCGAGGCCAACCTGCGACACCAACAGGTTATGACGTCCAATCTGACAGTTGTGCCCGATCATCACCTGATTGTCGATCCGAGTCCCTGAACCAATCACGGTCTCGCCGACTTTGGCGCGATCGATGGTTGTGCAGGCACCGATTTCGACATCACAGCAGATACGCACGGTGCCGTAGTGCGGAATATGCTGATGACCACCGTTCACGAATCGATAACCGAAACCATCCGCTCCGATCACGCATGACGCGTGTATCGTCACATGATCTTCAATCACAATGTCGTGGTATAAGACCGTGTTCGCAAACAGGGTGACGTTGTTTCCAAGCCGACATCCGTCACCAATGACAACGCCCGGCTCAATCTCGCAACTGTGCCCAATGACCACGTCCCGCCCGATCACCGCCAACGGATGAATATTGGTATTTGCACCAATCATCGCAGTCGAATCGACAACTGCACGGTCAGAAATTCCAGTATAACTGCGTGAACGATGTGGTCGCAGGATGGCGGCAATCGACAGAAATGCCGTCTCTGCTTCGCGGACCAGAATAAACGTCCGATCGCTGTATTTTGCCAGTTCACCTCGCACGGCTTCCGGTACGATAATCAACCGACTGTGTGAGTTTCGAACGCGGCTGAGATTTTTCAGATCACCGACGAATGATAAATGAGTCGCAGTGGCCCGTTCGATCACATCGACATCGTTAATGAAGATCGCCGTGTCGCCGATCAATTCGCCGCCCAGGACTCCGGCAATTTCAGTCGCCGTAAGTTTGCGTAGTGTACTTGCAGCGTTCATCGAGCCCTCCGTATGCTCGTCAGAGTCCAACATCCATGCCTCCGCAATCCTGAGTTGTAAGTCATTTTCCTCAACCGCCGCAATACTCACACCCGAGACGGAGAAACAGGACAGTTGAGCATGTTGCGAAGCCTGGGTAATTGGCGGGCTTCGCCCAACGCTCTTTTCGCAAGCGGCGGATTCGGTATGATACGCCTCACGCGGTCGTTTCACATTCAGTGCTGCCGTTCACCCGGAAAAGTTTTGTCATGACGCATCATCCCTGTTTCGTGATCATGGCTTTGTGTTTGACACATGGCCTGCTGGTGTCCGTCGCCTCGGCTGAGGACGAACCCGTGCAGCTGAAAATCGGCGATGCAGCGCCGTCCTGGACGGATCTGGTCGGCACCGATGATCAAAAACATTCGCTGGCTGACCTGAAGGACAAGCAGGTTGTCGTGGTTTGTTTCACATGCAACTCCTGCCCGTATTCTGTGGATTACGAAGACCGCATGATTGAATTCCACAGGAAATTCGGGGAGAGAAATGAAGGTATTGCATTGATTGCGATCAATGCCAATCTTAAGCCTGCGGAACGGCTCGACAGGATGAAGGAACGTGCAAAGCAAAAGAGTTTCCGTTTCCGTATTTGATGGATGAAACGCAAAAAGTCGCAGCCTCGTACGGTGCGAACTTCACCCCGGAGTTTTTTGTGCTCAACAAAGATCGCCGCATCGTGTACATGGGTGCGATGGACGACCAGACGAAGGCCGACAAAGTCGAACAGCGTTTTGTGGAACTGGCGGTTGAGGCCGCATTGAAGGACGAGATGCCAGCCATCACGACGAATCCCGCGCGGGGTTGTTCCATTCCATACAAGCGAACAAAGCGGTGATGCCATCGCGCAATTGTTAGTCAGTGGTGCCTGAAGCACACACACGGGCCTCATGGTAATCCGACGGACATGAATGTGCATCCTACCGGAAGTTCAGGGAAGATTTCACATGCAACAGTTTCAGGGACGAACGGCCTTTCTGACAGGGGCAGCGTCAGGCATCGGACGGTGCCTGGCCATCGAATTGGCTCAGGCAGGCTGCAACCTGTGTCTGGTCGATGTGAACTCCGAGGGATTGAAAAAGCTCGCCGCCGAACTGGTGCCGTCCGGAGTACGTGTGTTGTTGTTTCCGTGTGACCTGACGAACCGCAAAGCAGTCTCTGCGACGATTGCGTCGGCGCTGCACCAGACGGGCAGCATTGATCTGCTCATCAACAACGCGGGAGTCGCGTATTACGGGCCCACTGACCAGATGACGCAGGCACAGTGGGACTGGCTGATGACCATCAACCTGCTGGCGCCGAT
>JBBJME010000057.1:0-34411 GCA_037719765.1 Planctomycetaceae bacterium | reverse complement strand
TCGCTGCAGGACTCGCCACGATTCAATACACGCGGTATCAGATGGCCGGAAAGGCGCTGGCGTTATTGTCGTGCCTCGTGATGCCGCTCAATCTGTGGTATTGCCATGCAAACAACCTGATCACCATCGACGGGCATCTGTGGATGTGTGCCGTGCTGATCAGCGCGCTCTATGCGGTGGCGGCAGTGATGCTGAAAGATGAACTGTTTGTCTACGTCTTCAGCGCCGGTGTGGCCATGACAGGGCTGCTGTTTCTGGCAGACATGCAGCCGTCGCCTCAGCGGTTCTGGGAAATCGCATCGCCGGCCACCATGCTCGTCGTGCTGGGTCTGATCGGCATTCACCTGGAACGTGCGTTCGTGGTCGGGGAAGGTCCGTTCACTCGCCAGAAATTCGGCATGGCATTTTTCTGGTCCGGGCATGTGCAACTCGCGGGCGGGCTGATGCTCCTGCTGGCGGCGGAGGTCGCTGGCGACTGGCTGTACCCGTTCTGGTTCAAGCCGGTCTACGACGCACTGCAGGCGACGCCGTCGCCGATCTGCGACAGGCTGCAGTGGCTGGCGTTGGTTCTGGTCCTTGCCGGAACGTACGCCTACGTCTATTCCGACCTTGCTGTCCGCAAACGAGGCATCTTTATTCACGTGGCGGCATTCACCGTGCTGTGGGCCGAAGTGCTGATCGTGCAGATTCTGAATCTGAAACTGGGTGTGGACGCAATCATTGCAATTCTGGCAGTGACCTCGCTGCTGAGTCATCTCACGCATCACTTGCTGGGCAAGGACAATCCTTACACTCGATCGCTGCCGGTGTTCGGTTTGCTGCTCGGGTTGCTGCCGGTGCTGATGGGTCTCGTGGTCTATCTGGATCACTTCGGACTGCAGGCCGTCTGGCACGATGAGCCCCCGCGCTGGGCATTTGTCGGTGCGATGCTGCTGACGGCCGTGGCCTGTCGAGTCGGCGCATCTGTATCGCGGTGTTTCTCAGAGCCTGATGACGTGGTACTTCTTTGCGACGGGTGCGGCGACCATGATCGCCGCAGTTGCTGCGCTGTCAGCGCTGGGATTGAATCGCTGGCAAAGTCACGCTCCGATCATGATGCTGATTCCGATCGCATATCTGGTGGCCGCGAAGTTTTACGGAGAACGTTCTCCGGCTAAGCCGCTGCTGTGGGTGGCTCATGCTGCAGCCGGTGTCATGCTGGTCTCCTCTTTGGCGTCGGCGTTTGAAGCATTCGGGGTCGGGCCCGAAAATCGGACGCTGCATTTGTCACTTGCGTTGTTCTTTGCGGAAGCGGCAGTGTTCTACGGTCTGGCGACGTATTTCCGACGTCAGCCATGGTGCGTGTATTTGTCCAGCTTCATGGCCAGTGCCGCGTTCTGGCAGGTGCTCACTTACTTCGCACTTGGCACGCAGGCGTATATCCTGGTGTTCGCCGTGATCGGGCTGGGAATGCTGATCGCGTACCGCATGTCGCTGCTCGAACAGACGTCCGCCGCTCCGCTCGCCGAAGCCTTGTTTCAGTCGGCAAACGGAGTGCTTAGCCTGTCGTTTATCTCGTCGATATTTTATTGGGTCAGCCGCAATGCCAGCGAAGAAATGTCAGCGGACGGGGGTCCAGCCGTCATCCATTGGGAATTCGCAGGCTTCTGCATTGTGATGCTGGGGATCAGCGCGCTGGCGATTCTGATCACGCAGCATCCTGCCGGTCGTCGCTGGTATGTGGTCACGACGGTCGGACAGGCCGTCGTACTGTTGCTGGCCATTCACAAACTGATTGATCTGAACGCGTGGCAACAGGTGGAACTGCTGGCCGTAATGATCGGACTTATCCTGCTGGGGATCGGCCACTACGGCTGGTATCGCGAACAGGATCAGCAATCGGATCTGGTCAGCATGAGTCTGCTGTTTGGTGCGATTCTGGCGAGCGTCCCGCTGGCGATTGCGACATGGATCGATCGTGGCCACAACGTTTTTTATCCGTTCAATGAATTCGGATTCCTGTTCATCAGCGTGGCATTGCTGGCAACGGGGATTCTGTTTCAGCTCAAGTCCACCACCATGGTCGGCAGCGCGATGACGTCGCTGTATTTTGTGACGCTGTTGCTGTTCATTCCCTGGGGTCGACTCAACGCCGTCGCATTGGCCATCACGATCGGTGGCGGATTTATCTTTGGATCGGGCTTGATTCTGGCGTTCTTTCGCGACCGCTTCTTGGCACTTCCCGAACGCATCAAACAACGCGAAGGCGTGTTTCGCGTTTTCAACTGGCGGTAGACATTGCAGAAAGCGAAGTCTCTTGAACAGCTCGTCTGCTCTCCATGGCCCCAATCAACCATAATGGAAAAAACTACGATTGGAGTTGTGTGTCGGAGTGTGATCAGCGTCGTTCATCGTACGGCCTGCAGCGCCTGCTGAAGTTCATCCAGTGCATCAATCGGCGACTGGTCGTCACTTCCTCCAGTAACCTGCGAAGCGGACGCAGATCGTTTGTCCCCTGCAATTCTCTGGCGGCAAAATCAATCCGTTTGTTGATCTCAAGCACAAACCCTGTCGTCACCCATCCGGTCGGAAGAATGAACAGGAGAGAAATCAGGGTGAACTTCTCTGCGTAGCTGAGGCGACTCATGATCGCAACAGCAGGCACGAGAATCCGTGACCCGAGTCGCCTGAAGATATCGGACGCTGGAAATTCCCTCATCGCCGACTCCCAAATTGCGTTGGCGAACCCATTTTTTCCGATTGAGACGCAACAGGCTGTGAATCAGGTCTCTCCTCAGTGAGAAAGCTCGATAGACGGTTGCAACAGATTATATTCACCGTGATCGGCAATCACAATCTTTTGACTCGAAGCGGAAGTTGATCCGCAATAAATCTGGCGGCTTCTCTGCATTCGTCTTCGTCTGTAGAGTTTTTCACGCGAAGGCGCGGAGTCGCCGCCTGGTCCAAAAACAATGCAGTCCGCGGAAGCTGCCACTCGACCTTGAGACGAGGTTGCATCAAGTCGGGTGGGAGGCGATTACGGGCCATACCGATGCCGACGATCTCCGGAATGCCAAAATGGATCCACAGCAGACGGCGCACGTGAGAAGCTGCGGCGCGATCCTGAATGATGGGGCACGTGACGGGTGCACCTTCAACCATCGCTCTGCCGACGGGATTTTCTGGTCTTTCGCGGGATGCCCCCCGCACACCATCACCGTGTATTGGATTGGATGTCTTAAAATAAATCCTTGATTACAATCCATCAGTCCGGGGCGAACGGCAATCCTGCGCGCCTTGCTCACGTCCTAACACATTCACAGGAGTTTTTGAAATGCGACGAGTTTTCTATTCATGCGTTGTTGCTGTTGCGATAATTTCGACATCTGCATGTTTGTTTGCTCAGACACCGCAATCGCCGGGCAAAGAACATGAGGAACTGAAGGCACTGGAAGGTGTCTGGGATGCCGCGATGAAGATGGCGGACGGCAGCGAAGTGAAGGCGGAATCAGAATTCAAAATGACCTGCGAAGGCATGTGGCTGGCATCGGATTTTCGCGGAGACTTTGGTGGTATGAAGTTTCACGGTAAAGGCCTCGACGGTTATGACTTAACGAAAAAACAGTATGTTTCGATTTGGGTCGACTCGATGAGCGGTTCGCCGATGGTGATGACCGGAAAAAAAGAGGGTAAGGTGACCACCATGACGGGCGAAGGCCCCGGACCGGCAGGCGACACAAAGTACAAGACGATTTCCACTCAGGACAGCAGCGACAAATGTCGTTTCAGATGTTCACGACAAATGACGGCAAAGAAGTCGAAGTCATGACAGTCACGTACGCGCGGCGGAAGAAGTAGCCGCTCGCCAACAATTTGCGATTCCGGCACTGGGTGCAGGAAATTCGAACGTGTGTGACCTCATCTGATAAGTTCAAGTTCTTTAAGTCCCGCTTTTACAGGAATCCGTCTGATGCTGAAGTTTCTGTCCCCAATGTCCGTCATTGCGCTTGCCGTAACAAGTCTGTTGTTGGTCTCCGCCAGTCCGTCACGGGCGGAAGAGAAGGTCAAACCGATCAGAGCGTTGCTTGTTCTGGGCGGTTGCTGCCATGACTACAACACACAAAAGGATCTGCTGGCGAAGGGGATCGCCGAACGCGCGCATGTGGAGGTGGTAATTGCCTGGGACAAAGACACATCGACGAGCCATCTGAATCCGATTTACGAAAAGGCGGACTGGGCTGAGGGCTTTGACGTGATTATTCACGACGAGTGCTCGTCAGATGTCAAGGATCTCGCGATAATCGAACGCATTCTGGAACCACATCGTCAGGGGCTACCGGCCGTGCTGCTGCATTGCGGCATGCACAGTTACCGAAGCGTAGGGTATCCCAAAGCAGTCACTCCGTGGTTTGAATTCACTGGCCTGCAGTCGACCGGTCACGGTCGGCAGGCTCCGATCAATATCGGCTTCGTGGCACCAGATCATCCCGTCACACAGGGACTTGCTGACTGGACGACGGTTAACGAAGAACTCTACAACAACAGCGAGAACAAACTGCTCGACACGGCCAGTGCTTTGGCTCAGGGTCAGCAGGAAGGTGCAATAGACGCTGCCGTTGTCTGGACGAACAGTTACCGTGAAAAAACAAAAGTCTTTGCCACGACTCTCGGACACAACAACGATACCGTCGGCGATGCGCGTTATCTGGATCTTGTGACTCGGGGACTGCTGTGGTCGTGCGGCAAACTGGACGACACTTACCTGAAGTCTGCGGTGAAGTGACGGGCCTTATCGCCGCGAGTGAAACCTGTGCAGCACAATGTGACCTGTCACAAGGCGTCATCTGCCGCCACCCGCTCACTGGTTGTTTATTTTGTGATTCCAGTAGGGTGTGTGCAGCGCCAGCGGAACGCACAAATTTGTCGCGCTTCCCCCAAAATGGTGCGTTGGGCTCCGCTTCACGCACCCTACGATTAAATCGTCAGACCGCCAGCGGTCTGGCAACTTAACGTGGGATAAGCTTCCCGCTTGTCATTGCTCGTCTTACGAGTCGTACCGGGGTTCGGCCATGCGAAAGGTCAGCAGGCCGCCGCAGGCGATGGTGCCGCTGATGGCGAGAAAAGGCACCTGCCACGGAATCAGATCAATGACGGCACCCAGCAGCGGCGAAACCAGAAACGGAACCGTGTAAGAGATTGTCATCGTGCTCAGATACTGCGGGTGCTTTTCCCGGGCACAAGTTCCAGCGTGTAGTTTGAAATGGTTTTCATCGTGACGGGAGTGATTCCAAGGAAGACGTAGGTGATCCAGAACCATTGACGACCGAATGGAAACCACGGCGATGCCAGCAGCACGGCGATCAGTGGTGTGAGCGCGGCCAGGAAGGCGGCGATCCGCAGAGCCATCCGGTTGCCATAGCGGTCAGCAATACCGCCGAACACCGGACTGAAGACGCCGACGCTGATATTCTGGGCGATCACCCACCAGATGATGTCCAGGTCGGAGGTTCCGAGCATCTCTCTGGCCAGCGCTTGGTAATGAGGAAACAGCAGCAACCCCGTCATGAACAGGGTCGCCATCCATGCGGCTCGGCGAAACCGCTGGTCGTCGCGGAACGTGTGCCAGGCACGGACAAACGGAGTCCACCACGGTGGTTGCGCTGGCCGGACAACCGGTGGCTCATCGGGCGATTCGTAACACAGATTCGCCATCAGTCCGGCGATAAAATAGGCCGAGCCATTGAAGAGAAAGATGTAGACAAAACCGTCGTGGTTCGGCAGTTGAATCCATGGTCGCAGCAGAAAGTAAGCAGCGCAAACGGCACCCGTTGAACCGATGACTCCCGCAATCCCCAGCAGGCGACCGCGGCGTGCCGGGCGAATCAGTTTGCCCTGCAGCGTGCCATCGACCAGTTGATTCAGGCCGGTCGCTGAGAAGAACAGAAGATACAGGACCAGAAAGAGTCCGATGAGCCACGGTTGACGATGATTATCCAGCCACCACCACACGCTGGCCAGCGTCAGAAACGGCAGCGCCATCCCCAGTGTCGTGAAGATGAGTGCCCTTTTCTTCAGTCGGATGTCGCGAATGAAATCGGCGGCCAGCAGCGGCGGAAGACTTTGTCCAAGTCGATTGAGCACTGGCAGAAATCCTCGAGCCCATGCTGCGTTGCCAGAGATCACATCCAGCACATGGGGGATGATCACACTCTCCGTTTTGAAGATCCAGCCGATCCGCATAATGATCAGCTGGACCGCCAGGATTCCGATGTTGGCAGATTCGTGCCGCTCAGGAGACAGCGTATCCGGCTCCGCCGGACTGTCGTTCGGTGAAGTCATGACGCAGCGTGCTCCACCAGGGACACCACGATTTGCGGTGTAAGACGGCGATGTCGTTGCTGATCAGACATCACTGCCTCAAATCATGCTCAGGTGGTGGAAAGGAAAAAGCTGCCCACCTTCTATACCGCCGAATTCATCTGCATACCAGTCTACGGCTTCGCCCGTCCTTGCAGAATCAACTTCGTGGATTTGATGCAACCACAGACTTCGCGGCTCAGCGGGTTTTGTCAGGGATTCTACGCTAATTCACTTCATCCTGAATGAACTCCTTGATGAAGCCATTGAGTCTGGAATGGGTCTCGGTGAACCCAATCGCATTTGTGATCACGTGGTATTTACAATCCGCTGCCACCAGCTTCACAGCAATTGCTGGCTCGTTGTCGAACAAGTCGTTTAGTTGCCGCGTCCATTACGCCTCTGAACCTGCGAGCAGCTTTCGGGCTAGGGCCTGCAGAACCGCAACGAACTGGTCGGCGCGGACATAGCCTTCGTACTCAGCCTGCTCGGCGGCGGACAATTCTCCTTCGATGGCCAGTTCCGCCAATTGTTCAATTCGCTGCTGCAACGTCGCATCGCCCCGATATTCAACAATGCTCCTGGGTTCAGGGAGAAAAAGTCATCCGCTTCGCCAAACAACTGGGCATCAACCGAATCAACCTCATGTTCGACTGCGACGATCCCGGCACCGAAGGCGCCAAAGACGCCCTCTGGTACTTCGCCGAACGCAGAATTGAAGTTCGACTTGCGTGGTCCCCTGCAATGTACGACAGCAAATTCAATGGCTGGCAACCTGAGTCATTAAGTGAAGCTGATCTTGGCACCGTGATCGCAGTTTGACACCAAAAGCCGCCTGTAGTTGAGTGACGACCAGCCTGCTCCGGTGTGCGCCACCGACGCGCGCTGAGGCACAAATCAAACCGCATTCATTTTTCGGACCGACGCAGGAAACTGAATTCCGTAGAATTGTGTCGGATTGGGCGACCGACGCGGCTCAAGGCAGAAGTTGCCGTCGCAGAAAATGGTGGGTGAATGGGAAAAGTCGTCTTTGCTGCGACATCGTCAATTTTAATGCGACATCAGTTTGGAATACTGCGGCTGAGAGTCGTTGCCGCCATGACTAGATTTACGTTGATACATGACCGTGCTGTCAACGGCAGGGCTGACGGCAACACCGGTGCGCAATCAAGATGTCGGCGATGAAAAATTCGTTTGGCAGAAATGCTGCCTAAGCACGGCCAACTTGATTGAGGGGGGCTGACTGAACCGGGCAGACGCTCAGCTCTGATGCAATTGAGCCGGATCGAGTAATTTTTGGGTCCGATTCTTGTCTCGCGTTGCAGAAATCGCTAGGGCAGCCGCCATGCCTGCAAGCAGCGCAAGCACAAGGGCGATTTTCCAGAGATGGAGTCTGAGCTTCGACTCGAATTCGAGGTCCAGTTCCAGCAATGCGTTCTCGGCAACCTGGACAGTGCGACCAAAGGTATAGACATCACCTTCTTCCGGCAGGCTGATGATGATCGCCTGAGGAGCAGGTTCGGTGGTGCGTTGATGCTGCACCAGCCGGCCCGCAATCTGCTGCAGGATCGCGTTGTCCTCAGTCGTATTTCCTCGAAGCAACTGACTGAGTTGCTGGGGGCGGAAATTCAGTTGATCCTGTTGTAAAATCGGGTTATCGGCCGCTGCCTGTCGAAGTTGCTCGTTGTCAACCACATCAGATTCGTCTCTGCTGTTGTCCAGAAACAGACGCTGACGACGCGTATTCAGACCAACAATTGCCTGTTGTGTTTCCAGGTTTTCCAACTGAACTCGTGCGTCTTCATTTGAAGCGGCGTCGAGTGCGTATTGGTTGGCGACACTGTTGAGTGCCCAGCGGGCTTTGGATTGTTCGCCGGCCTGCAGTAGCTGATTGGCTTGCTCCAGCAGTTGGGCTGCTCGTTGTGCCTGGACCTGTCGTTTTCCGCTTGCTTTTGAGAGGTACGAGTCGCGGTCGTAGTTCTTTTGATTCGTCTGCCCGATCAGTTCCAGATTGCCATCGTTGTTGCTCAGCTCGAAGCCCTTCGGAGCAATGACGTTCCACTGGATGTTCTCAAGGGGCACATTCAGTTGAGGACTACTGAGCTTCAGACGACTTAACCGATCACCCGGCACTGCATAGACAAAGCGAACCTGAGCCGTGCGATCATCGATTCCGGGCAGAATGTAGAATTGCCAGGCATTCGTCGTGCCGCCGAGACGAATGGAATTCACGCTTTCACCGTTGACGAAAATGCTGAACAGCTCGCCGCCGTTCGGCAGACCGACACTCAGGCTGCTGCGTTGAATGACTTCCATGACCAAGTCAACCGAGGTCAGTTGATCCCCGGTTGGGGACAGCACGGTCGTCAACGATCCCTCGGCGACGCGGAGCTTCAGAGAATCTGCCAGCGAGTGGCGTTTGCTGTGAACCTTTAGAACGCTGGCGGGAGCAACAGCGCGGAACGCCAGCGCTGGAGCACTTCGGTGTTCGCCTTCCCGCAGTGGCTGCGGCACGGTGCTCCAGTCGATCCGCTGCCATCCCTGAGTGAGAGCATCATGTTCCAACTCCAGCCGACCGCCGGCGCGCACACCAAAGTAATAAGAGAGCTGGCGAGCTTGAGGGAATTCGGCCGGGCTCAGGGTTTCGTCTTCGTTCGCTCGATCGCCGCGGCGTTCGTATTCGATTCGGAATTGAAGTTTTCCAACCACTCGGCGCTTGAATTGAACTTCCCAGATGTTCGAATCCGGAGCTGTTCTCACCAAATCGCTGACCGTGATACCACTGGCTCGGAGAGTCTTGATTTCGTCCTCGTTCGTAATCGGCAGCATGACGCGAAGAGCATCGATCGATGCGTTTTGAACAGTGAAATCTGCGATCAAAGCTTGCCGCGTTTGGCCCTCTCGCAGGGTGATTTCGTGCAAGACCTGGCCGGTCACCCACGGATCAAGTTTTTCGATGCCGAGAACCAGATTCCAGTCACGTTGCAGGAGTCGAAACGCCAGGGCACCTTGAGCATTGCCGCCCATCGTTCGCGGATCGGTTTCGGACACGTTTTGCCGCGACACACTTCTGAGTCGAATGCCCGTTGTCGGCCGCACGACAAGTTCGCCGCTCTGGCGTGCTGCCTCGTTGAGTTCGAAACGGGGAATCTCCCACTCAACAACATCGGTCGGTGCTGTGCCCGACAACGTGAGTGAGAAACTCTGCGTGCCGATGGTCTTGCCATTCAGGTGGAGAATAATCTGTCGCTTGCCGTCTTCACTGAGTTCCGCCCAGTGGTGCAGCGACGGGCCTGTCAGCGATTCGACTTCGATGCCGTTCGGTAATGGAAAACTAAGTTGAAACAAACCGGCTCGCGAAATGCCAGCGGCAAAGTTGACCGCCAGAACAACGCGTTCATCACCCAGTGATAACACTTGTTTGCTGATGACCCGAACTTCCGAAGCAACAGGGGCGACTCGCACGGCCAGTTCACCGCCTTCGGCACCATAGCGGTAAACTCGATGCAGAACTGCCTGCTGGTTGGGCATCAGACTTGCATCGAAGTCTCCAAGATTAACGGCGGACATCATTTTCGGTTCCAATGTCTCGGGCTGAGCTTCTGACCCGAATGCGATTGCGACCAGACCGACTTCGCCATTTGCACCCACGACTCGCAGCGGAGCCAGGATTACGTCCGCAGGCAACGGGTCGAGGCCGCGCTGTGTTTCAATCATGACGGTGAACGCCTGAGACTGAGCCGGTTCGATTTCCAGCTTCAAGCCGCCGCTGTCTGCGTCGAACTGCCAGGCACCGACGGGTCCGCTGACCGCGCTCACGGTCAGCCCCTTGGGGACGAGCACATTCAGTTCACTCACCTGCCCCTGCGAAGTACGAATGTTGAGACGATGCCAACCATCGACGACTCCGGGGCCGGGCAGAAAAAGGTTCGAGGCTTCGACGAAGAACTGCGTTTTCTCGGCAGTGACATCACGGGCCTTTGGTTTGAGCACAAGGCTCGCATTTCCGGGACCAAGCAGCACCCTGGCTTTTGTCGTTTCGGCGTCGGCTTCGACCTGTTCGACTCTGACGGCGGTCGTCCCAAAGACGTCCCATCCCGCTTCGTCGTAACTGAGATTGATTTGCTGAACCGCGGCCGTTCCAGTAAGGACCGGCAGGCCCGTCAACTGGATCGTCTCCAACTGATATTCAAATTTCGCTGTGAAAGTTTCCGCCGCTGCTGGCTCAGAATCTTGATCCGAGTCGACCGCTTCGTCGGCAAGAGGAATGCTGATGACGTAAGTCAGACCTTCGCCTGGTACTTCTTGTTTGCTGAGTCGCAGGCCCTCGCCTTCGAAACGTGTCAGCACTGCCGGCGCTTTCAGTAACAAGAATCGGTCGCCGGGTCGCCCGGACAGCGCGATTGTTCCGCTCGCCGTCAGTCGCGCGTCCTGATGCGTGACCTGCCACTGCTGGACAATGGAATCGGCCGCTTCAAAACCATCCGGCACTCCCGCGCGGCACATTCCTGTCGAAGAAAGAGCCACGGCGATGAAAGCAATCACGGTTGATATCACGCCCGATGCCGGGCCGAGTTCAGGCCCCAAACTTTTCTGCTTCGCTTCCCTGCGCGCCCGGCGCTGTTCAGCAACGCGACGCATCCAGCGACCGACGTCGCGCAACCCTTCGATCGCCGGCCGAGCAAACAGCAGAAGCAGAATCGTGAGAGCAAGCAGACCAAAAAACCACGGGGCTCCGTCGCCCTGAAGCAGGACGCCCAGAGCAATCAACAGCATGCCGCCACAACGGATGAGCATTCTTCGCCACGTCTCGTATTTGCGAAACGACCACACGATCAGTGCGATGCCACCTAACGCGGCAGCCAGCCCCAGCCAGGACAGGTTGACTCGCCAAAGCGGCATGTTGTCTACCTGCAACTGAATGGTTTCTCCAGCCGCGAGGATTGGCAGACTGAGTTGTAGCGGCTCCGGCGATCCCGTCTGCGCAAACGCTGTCTGAGCAGTTCGAATCGATACTGAGACGGCAACAGCCAAACTCAGCAGTACCAGCATACGCCACAGTCCAGCTTTGTCGCGCTTCCAGATGCCGATGCCGGTGAACAGTCCGATGATGAATAGCGAGAAGATTCCCCGTTCGGCGACCCATTCGAATCCGGACGGACGCAACACAGGCACGGCCGGCGTGACTGTTCCGCCGGTTTGCACCAAAACATGATGCTCGTCGCCGGTGACATTCCATTGAGTCTTCAGAATCGGCGCAAAAACGACTGGCAACGTGAGTTCAGGTCGTGATCCTTTTACTGTTGGTTTTCCCAACCGCAAGCGGACCTCAATCGGAATATTGGGATCGGTGCCGCCGGGCAAAGGAATTAGTGTGGCGTCTTCCGCCTGGCGTGCAGTGACGGACTGACCGTTTACCGAAACCGACCACAAACGCACAGGGTCACCGGGCAACTTGATTTTGAATGTACGCCGGCCCCGCGACTTCACATAGTAAAGCACGTCAGTCACCAACTCTCCGTCCTGCGAAACACGGCTGTTGGCTTCCGAGAATTCCACCACCTGAGTCACCGTCATCCCAGGCTCAAACCAGTTGACCTTCAGATTCAGATTAAAAGGGCGATCGGTATACTGCCACGTTCCCAAAGGAGGTGCGGTGCTTAACAAACGGAACTCTGCGGGTAATTCCAGGGGATCGAGTTTCAGCATGTCGTCGGAAATCGATATGGTTTCAATTTCCACCTGCATCGGGCTGACGACCTGGATGTAACCACGTTCTCCCTGCACTCCGATTGGCACAACCTGTCCTGCCTCGAAAGTGTTTTTGCTCTTATCGGGTTTCTCCTCAAAGGTCACCAGCAAAGTGTACGCGCCCATGACCGGCTGATGCAGAGACACAATCAGCGTATCAGCTTCTCTGCGCCAAGTCCGAACGTCCTGGCCATCAACCATCACATTGCCCATCGTTTCGGGCACGGAAATCTTCCATTCGGAAACCGGTGCACCTGTGACGAAGTAGTTGATCAGTGCACTGCCGTAAACCGTTTCCTGACTCAGAGAATACAGGTGAAACACATCCGACTGCACGCTGCGGTCGAGCAGTTCAATCAGCATCGTAGCTGACCAGCCGGGCTCACGAATTCGATAGGCATGCTGCAGCTGAGCTGACGGTTTCGGAAAGTACGACAGCGGCTTTTCCACCAGCAGATCGGTTTGACCAACGGCAACTCGATAGCCGGGAGCGCCAACAACTCCGATGGCACCACCCACCGTTTTTGCTCCGGGGTATTCGATACGCTGCAGAACCCAGTTCCCTGCGGCGGCCACTTCGCTCTTTTCCAGATGCAGCGTCACCAACTGCCGGCCCACAACGTCGTTGCCAAACACGACCTTCAGATTGCGACGACCGTCCGCGACTGTCGTTGCCGCGATGTAATCCGCGACGCCCGCGCCGGTGACCGATACGACGGAATAGTCTGAAGGAATGCCGAAATTCCACTCGCGAATTGGTGCGTCGCGCACGTCAAGCTCGATATCGGCTTCGATGACTCGATCTGTTTCGGCAAGCTGATAGACGACCAGCTCCGAAATATTAACTTCCGGCTCGATACGATCGGCAGCCACTGTGAACGCGTGATCCGCAGCAGGAAAGCGATAAACGAAAGTCTGGCGAGCTTCGATCGCATCGCCTGGAAACTGTTCCGGGGCCAACTGAGTCAGACCGCTGAGCGCTGTTGGTTCCAGACGAACCGATCCCGAATTCGTCAGTCGCAAATGACCCGAATGCCGGATCGCGCCCACGGGAGACAATCGTAGTCCTTCGACACGAATGGGAAATGCGCCGAGCGGCGTTTGGCTGCGGACATTGATCTGACTGGTGCCTGTGATCGGCTGGCTGAGCGTCGCTTCCAAAAGGCGATCTTCGCCCAGGTTGCTCACGTTCCAGCCGACGATGTTACTGCCCTGAACATCGAGGATTTCTCCGGGCCCCCGCAGCAGAATGCGAAACGACTTCAATTCACCCTGAAGAACCTGGTAGTCGATTTGATGTTCCTGACGCAACAGGCCCGCGCCAACCATTGCATCAATGCGCCCGGTGGTTGAAAAAAACAGCTTCCCCTCTCCGGTCGTACGAGCCGTCTTCCACAGCAGGTTCGCTCTGCCTGTTGCTGGCAGGAATCCCGACCAGTTGTCGTTGTCTGGCAACGGCACGACTGATTCCTGGTCTCGATGGAATTCGAGATCCGACGCGAGTCCACCCAGCGTCA
The DNA here is from genome assembly GCA_037719765.1 of Planctomycetaceae bacterium. Classification (GTDB taxonomy): domain Bacteria; phylum Planctomycetota; class Planctomycetia; order Planctomycetales; family Planctomycetaceae; genus SXXK01. The sequence continues at coordinate 20,807 of JBBJME010000057.1, read as the reverse complement.
ATGGCACAACTGAACTGGCAGCAATTGTGAAGTCCATGCTTCGTCCATCAGCGCCCGACATCGCCAGAGCAGCGACAAAATCCAGAGACACCGGAAATGAGCCTGCCTTGGGGAACTTCAACACGTAAACGGTCTGCGTTTCTCGCATGGCCAACCGCAGGCGGTAGTTGGCATCCGGCGGCACTTCGGTGGTGGCCGCGTTTCCAGAGAGAATGGTGATTTCCGCACCGGGTTCGGTCACATGAACTGTGGCACGAAACTGAAACAGAATCGAATCTCCGTTTGCGTGGACTTCGCCTTTCAATGTGGCGTCCGAAAATTCAACGGGATCAGGCGACGCCCCCGCTCGGTTGAGTGTCAGCTCGATTTGACCACCCGTTGCAGATTGGAAACGAAGCAATCCATCGGCCGCATTCAACGGGACAAAACCAGTGACGGCCGTCACCGTGCCTTCGACTCCGGAAGCGTACTGAAGATTCACGACAGAATCGAAGCCAACAGAGCCAGCCGGTGTGAGGTGAGTGAGTTCTAACGCAACGGGATGCCTGAGATTGTAATCGTGGGAACGAAGACTGACCTGAACCGTCAGTACAGTGATGCCTTCAACAACGGTCAGATCCAAAAACCGCTCGGCACCTTCCTGACGAACAGCCCACGACTTGAGCTTTTCGCCGGTGACGTTCATCACCTGAGCTTTGCCGTTGATTCCCAGGCTAACCGTTTCCGCTTTGCCCTGGACGATCTTTATCGTTACGTCGATCGTTTGCTCAATGCGTTCCAGGCCAACGTGTGCGGTCGCTCTGGTGATCGCCGAATAGAATAGCGCAGGCGCCGGAATCTCAGCCGAGCCCTTGATGATGATTGTCCTTGCCCCGTCGTCGTCAGTTGAACTCCTGATTGTGGCGCCAGCTGGTTCTTTCGACTCGGCTGGCTCGACGGGTTTCGCTTCGTCGCCCGCGACTGGCGTAGAAGATTCGGCGGCTTCGACGGCCGTTTCATCGACTTCCGCTGGTTTGACGGACTCGGCGGGCTCGGCAGGAGTCACATCGGCATCATCCTGCGCCTGGCCAGAAAGAGTCATCATGCTGACGAGTGCCAGCGCACTCAGGAATTTGAATAGTAATGACATCGACTTGTCCATTTGCGTTTTTGGTGTGTTCATGAGATATGCTCGTTGCTATACGATTTCTCGCGGGATCTGTTGCATTCACGCCGCCGGGTTCACCCTGAATGGCGTGGACTTAAGCTCTCCATCCGGCCCCGCGCCGGTGGAAGCAAGACTGATCAGCTACAACGACAAGCACCGACACTCGCCGCCCTCCCCGTTTTGCTCGCCTTTGGCGAGCAAAACAGGGGCGATGATTTAGCAAAGCGTGCCGGATCGAGTAGCCAGCCAGTCTGCGGACCACCGACGCGGGGTCGATGGAGCCGTGAAATTCGTTGTTTTGTCTTAAGTCCACGCCATTCGGATTCACCCCGGTGGTTTTCATGCCTTCGCACTTCTTATTTTCCGCTCAACTGCCGAGCCTGTTCGATCATCTGTTGAAGCTGTTGAACCCGACTGTCATTTCGATCCTGTTGGGGCAATCCGGACATCAATTGAGACAGCGCCTGCAGGTCAACGGCTTCTCCCAGCGGTTCGCCGCGAAGTTTTGCGGCCAGTAATGCGGCGGAAGCAGCGACGCGAAGTGATGGAGCCGCCTGGTCGGGGCGTGGAGCGTCGGCGTCGAAAGGAATGGGCCATCTGTTTTCGATCATTTGTCCGGTCGACAAGTCAAGAAAACGCACGGACACCGAACCCACATCCCCTTCGCCATCTGGCCTGGCTTCGAATTGATACATCGCGACTCCGGCTTCTGCGGCAGCCATCTCAGCGGCGTCCACTGTGTCGTTGCGAAAGTCTTCCGTCTTCAAAATGTGTTTTTCGAAGCCCAGTAGTTTGTAACGGCCAACCCGTTTGGGATTGAACTCGACCTGCACCTTCACATTTTTGGCGGACGGACGCAGAGCCCCCGCAATCTGACGAGCAAAGCCGTCATCGGCGTCTTCGATCGAATCAAGCAGATAGTACCGACCGTCTCCCTTGCGAGTCAGAGCTTCAAGAACTTCGTCGTTCAAGCCTTCGGCGCTGATTCCCGCGGCATCAAATGCGATGCCTGTGCTTCGCATTGTCGTTACCATTTGCGACAAGCTTTCCGGGTCGGCGTTTCCCAGATTGACCGCACCATCGGTAAGTAAAATGATGCGGTTTTGTGCGTTGGGTGTTTGTTGTTCTCGTGCTTTTTCAAAGGCCAATTGCAGGGCCGCTTCAATATTGGTGCCACCTTCACTTGGCAACTCGTCAATGAGTGTGACGAGCCTTCCCGCATCGGCACCACTCACTTTGTCGGCCAGTAATCGTGGTTGTCGCGCAAAGCTGATCAGCGTGACCTGATCGATCGGTGTCAGCTGTTGAGCCAGCAAAGCAAAGGCTCGGCGGACAGTTTGCTGACGATCGGTCCGTTCCATCGAGCCGGAGTTGTCCAGCAGGAACGTCAATCTCAGTGGAGTGTTGCTGGAACGTCCCGCAGCCGCCGTCATCATGGAGACGCGCAACAGGTTCCGCTGCTGCACAAAAGGATGAATCGATTGTTCGAGATAGCAGGCGACTTTTTCACCTTTGGCCGGCATTGGATCGCCGTAATCGAATGCGTTGACAAATTCTTCAATGCGAACTTTCGCAGCCTCAGGCCATTCGCCACGACCGAGTGCGGCGAGGGCCAGTTTGAACGAAACGTCGCTTACATGCAGGGAAAAGGTAGAAAAGGCTTCGTCCGCCGCAGTCTTTTCATTGAGACCAGCAGGTGCCGCGATTTTTTCTACCGCCGACTGCTTCATTGATTCGGAGAAGCCATACAGCCCGGGGGCGGCATATCTGAAACGGCCTTCGAAGCCTCCGTTCGCCACGTCCAATTTGCCGGACTTCCGTTGCAAATCAACCAGGAGTTCATCCTCTGGCTTTGACTGGAGATTTTCTCCGTTTAGGACGTTACCGTCAAAGTAACTCACCGGAGGCTGCCCGTTTTCTGCCGGGTTAACGCTCCGAGCCCCTGTCCCCGGTGCCGGTGTCAGCGCACCGAACATCAATCGGCCACTACGACCTTCCCCGCTATTGACCGCAACTCCGCCGGAGCCTGACTTTGCATTACTCTCTTTCTTGAACCCTTCCTCGTCGCTTTCGGCATCTGCGGCTTTTCCCAATTGTTCGAGATCACTCAACGGCGCTGATTCATCTGCGGGATTTGTTATTGCACTAGATAAAGATGAGATGAAGCCGTCCACGACAGGCAATTCAACTGCGGCTCGCGTGTTGTCCTGATCGCCTCCCGCAGGAATTTTAGATTCGGCCAACTTTTCTGGTCCCGAATCATCAAAATTTGCCAAGTGTTCCTCCTGCCTGTCTGCGATGCCCTTTGGGTCTGTGGGGATCTCTTTGCTGCTTTCACCCAAAGGTTGGTTCACGCCAAGTTCGTCCTGTCCTCCACGGCCTAGCCCAAATCCACCATAGCCAGTTGCGGCGCTGCCAGGTCCGCCACCACTGCGGCCGTATAAACCGTCCAGATGCATGTCTGTCGGTTCGCCAGCAAGTTCCGTGGTGCCGGTGAAGTCAGCGTCTTCCATTAACTTCCGTCCATTTCCGAACTTCTCTCCATCAACCCTGCTTCCATCAGCCGGTGCAGCCCAGTAGTTCTTTGCGAAATCACGACTTTCTTCTTTACCGTCGCGCGACTGTTCCTGAGTCTGCCCTAGTTCCACCACTGATCCCTGAGAAGGGATATCATGGAGACTGAAATCGGAATCGATGCCCAGCGCTGACTCTTCGTGCGGTGCAGCCACGTCCGCAAAACCCAACGTTCGATTCTCAGTGGCGATGCCCTGCGTCGTCCCGCTGAAACTAAAATCCTCACGTTCACCATTCAGCGCTGGCAACGGAGTGGCTGATTCCCCACCGGGCGCGCTTTCACCCAGCTGTCGCCGGATTCCATCGAGAACAACCGCCCCTGCGTCAGGTACATCCACGGGCCGTTGAAACAAACTGGAGCTACTTTCATCCCAAACCAAAGAGCCCTCGATTCCCGCTTCGCTATCCAGCGACGACACTGCCGCCGCTGAGCTGCGGCCTTGACCCGGAAACGTCAATTGCCGTGACCCGAATGCCGGTGTGCCTGGCGATTCTGCCCCGCTGTCCTTCACCCCTGAAAAAGGCTGGCCGATGTCGCCTTTGCTCTCACTCGGTCTGGCGAAACCGAGAATCGATCGGTCGAATTCGTCCTGCGGAGAATCTATGCTGGCAATCGAATCCAGCCAGGTGTTCTGTTTCGAATCATCGCTATTGCTCGCGATGAGCTCAGGGGAATCCACGGCCTGTGGTGCTGACGTCGCCGTTTCCATTGTGGCGGTTGCACGATCCTGTCTTTCCCACACTTTGGCGTCGGATTGAGCGATTGCTTCCTCTGGCAGTTCGAATTCTAGCCCTCTCGGCTTGTATTGGACGTCGTCCGCCAGGTAAGCGTCGCTGGGAAGAGTTCCGTTATTATTCAGCGTCTCCTGGATCGCCGACAGAGCCAATACCGATTTCCTGTTGGTTCGGCTGTATAGTGCAGACCCTTTCTGCGGAGAAGCCGTTTCCGCAACGGGCGACTCGGCATCAATAACGAAGCTCAAATTTGTTCCACCCCACCACTCGCCGATTTGAGGCGTTTCTAACTTCGCCGATTCAGGAAAATATTCAGAGGCCGCCTTCTCGTCCAAGAAGTACGATGGAAAAACCATCACTCCCACAAATCCGGCGACACAAACACCCGCTGCCACTTTGACCAGCGTCCACCGCAAACTCCATTTGGAAGTCACTCGCTGCTGAGCCAACGGATTGACAACCTGAGTCACTGCCTGAACCGTCGCTTCTCCCCGAATCACAGCCAGAACCGCGTTGCGTCTATCTGCCGGCAGTTTCCAGTCCTCGGCCGGTGATTCGAACTCGCCCGCTCCAACATCCTGCAGCAATCCATGTACGCGCTGCATTCGGAATTTGAACGCCGCCAGTTCCGACCGCAGCTCGATAAGGCGATTCAGTTCTTCGCGTTCAAAGTCGGACGCCTCGCCCAATACGAGTGCCACAATTCGAGCTTCGAGTTCCGGTTCGATCGCTGGATGTTTTGTTTCTTCGTTCATGAGTTTTCGTCGAATCCGAGCTTCCGCAGTTTGCCTGCCAGCTCTTTCAAAATATGGTGCAGTCGATAGCCGACGTTGCCGATGCTTTGGCCTGATTCCGTACTGATGTCGCGATACTTGAGGTCATCGAAGTATTTCAACTTCACAAGTTGCCGATCAGACTCGTTGAGTTCTTCCAGGCTGGCCCGCAGCGCGCCGATGGCCTCCATTTGCAGATGCAAAGCTTCAGGCGAATCCTCTTCAGTCAATGAAGACTGCAGTTTGCTGTCGTCCTCGTTGAGGACTTCCCGTTTCGAGTCACGGACGTAGTTGTAAGCCCGATTACGCACGCTGCGGAACAACCACGCTCTGGGAGAATCAACATCATCCCATTGCGTGTGTAGCTGCAGAAAAACTTCCTGCACGATCTCTTCAGCTTCCACGCGACGGCCGACCAATGAAAACGCGTAGCGCAGCAGAGCGGTCTCTTCGGCATCGAACACAGACTGAAACGTGATTTCACTCACGCCCGTGGCAACAGAACTGTTGACTCGGGGAGTCGGTTTCAACATGAGTCTCGTTTGCGGCATTTGGCGGGTTCGAATCACGACCATTCATCCTCTCAGGGAAGAGGACCCGCCACGGCCTGGTTTCTTAGGCATTTTCGGCAATTTTTCCAAATGCAGTACGATTTGCCGGAAAATCACTGCGTTTCTCGTTGCTCACCACTTTGACGCACGAACTTATGACAGTAGCAATGGAAACCAAACGTGTGCCATTCGAGTCGGATTGAGGAGGCCGTTCGGGACCAGGATTGGTCGCAAAATCGCGTCCGAACGTAGATGTGATTCTGGAGTACGGTAACGCTCATATTCACGGGCTGTCGCTGAACTTTGTACCACCAACCGACCGTTTTTCGACAACCGAGGAGATAACCTGCTGCGGTCAGACCGACCTACGCGACGTTGTCCATCGTCCCAAACTGCTCCGGTAACATCAACTGACGCAGCGAAACACCTGTTCCCAGCGCGCGTCGGTCGCCCAGACCCAAGCGTCCAACACGCCAACGCCTTAAATACTCTGTTTTTTGCATTTTCAGTCAGCAGTTTGAAATGGCCTTCGGCAACAAGGGCATTCCTCATCATGTCCTTTTACCAGCGCCAGAAACGCTGAGGGCTGTGGGATTGTCATGATCGCTCGGAACGCCAGCGGATCACGATGGGCGTAGTGACGATAGGTGATGCCGCGGACGGCATGGCCAAGAATCTCGACGGAGGACTCTGGAATGTGCTCGTCGTAGTATGTGGCGCAAGTCTTTCTGAGATCCTTGAGATGCCATGGAACAACCTGGCCCGATTCTAAATCCTGCTTTGGCCTGATACCTGCCAGATTGCACAGAGAAACAAAACAGGAATTCGGCCGACAGCCGCCGCCTCGAAAAACCGGTTCATTGAGTGGCGCGGAATCGGGCATGATGTTCCGGAGGTGCTCATGAAGAACGCGATTATAGGGCGATAAAATGATTTCCTGGTCTTCACGCGACGGAAGAAGATCCACCCCCAGCGTGACCGATCCTTCTGTCTGCCATCCGACAAACATTGGTCCCATGAGACATGCCGCCAAAGAATTGGTTCATGGATCAGAGTTGATTTCCAGATCGTGCCGGTATCCATGCCGTAGTTGAAAAACAGAACCAACGCGCTTCGCCAGTATGTGCCAATTGGCAGTGGCTCGCTCCAACCACGAGGCTTCCTCAACTGGTACAAAGTCGCATCATTGAACGCTCGGCTCTCGGCACCGCGTGTCAATGTGCGGATCCGATCATCAATCTTCCGTCTGATTCAGACTTGAAGGCGATCTTCCCGAACTTCACAGCACTGCGAGAACGAGCCGAGTTTCTGTCGGAGAAGATGCGCTCAAGGGGGCACGGCGAGTGTATTGATTGGATTTCACCGCTTGGGGCCAGAATAGCCAAGGCAGCTTGAGTTGGTGTTCTGGCGCGACGATGAGTCACGGATCATCGCCGGTTGGCCGTGTTAAGTCCGCCGCAAAGGACTATGTGAACTGTTGGCGAAGAGAACTGCGCAGGAGCCCAAAAAAAATAAATCGCAAAAATTTGACCGCCGCACGGACGGCGCGTATGCTTCCGTCGAGCTCCCGCCGAAGTGCGAGGCTGCATGATGCGGGATTCGCTCGTGTCAAGCGAATGGTTGTCCAGTCAAAGGAGTGCACGATGAGCCGTGTGATCATTTTTGGATTGAGTAATCTCCTCTTCGTTGTCGGTGCCACGATTTGGGCTCAAACGCCGAACTCCCCGCGGCCGAACGGTGACGGCTGCGGAGCGGCGCAGCCGCAAAATGTGACTGCAAAAGGAAAACCATTTACCGTCACGGGTATACTCACGAAGGAAGGAGTCGAATGCCCTGCCTTGCGGGCGGATGATGGCACGCTCTATACGCTGACCGGTAAGTTCAAGAAGTTCAAGGTGGGAGATCGTGTTCAAGTTGCGGGTGAGATTGCGGAGTTCAGCTTCTGTCAGCAGGGCATCACGATCAATGTCCGTCGCATCAAACGCGCCTGACACTTCTCAGATGCGTCACGCGGCCCATTAGGAAGCGGAGGCCGACGTTCGGGCCGAGGTCACGAGATACGAGTGCCGCGCCCGATGGAAGGCCCGCCTGTCGCGGCGATAGCGCGGCGGCCCCCTTTTTACCTCCCGCCAATCGTCGTTGGCCATCGTCGAAAGTGGCCTTTTCTCTTGAGTTGTCCGATACAGCGGTCCGTACTGAGATGTCAAAGATTCTTGTCAAAGCAGACGGGCTTCATCAGTCACCAAGTTTTGATCGACTTTCGCGAAGTCGATTCAGCAGCACGACGACGGGGCCGCGAACGCGGCTTCCCCGCGCGAGCACTTCCAGTCGCGTGATGGCCGTGTCGAGCGATTCCTTTGCCAGATCCGTACGCTTGTCATCGACATAGACCTGCGCCAGCTGCTGCAGTGTTCGAGCCATGGCAAACTGGTACATGAGCACGTCCGGAAACTGATCGGCCAGTTGTTCATAGTACGTCAGCGTTTCCTTCAGCGTTGCTTCTGCACGCTCCGTCTTGCCCTGGACCAATTGCATTCCTGCGATGCGTGCCAGCGTCGACGCATAGAGGCTTCGATACTCGGGAACCGAGGGATGCGCTTCCATGAGTTCCCGGCACAGCTGCTGCGATCTCATCAGCCGCTGATGTCCGATGGTCGAAAGACGGGCATCGTGCCGAGAGTATCCGCCAGCTCATATTTGAATCGATCAGACGCTGGATACTCCTTCTGCAGGTCTTCGAGAATCCTGATGGCGGCAGACACGGCTTCATTCGCCTGATCCCAGTCCCGAAACAGCTGCGCAATCTTCGCCTTATCTTTCATGGTTTGGGCCAGTGCGACACGGTACGCCACACTGGAGGAGTCCTCAGCAGTCAGCTTCTCCAGAATCCCGAGCACTTCGGCATTGGCTTCTGCTTCACGTTTCAGACGTTGATTTTGTGCCGGCGGCGGCGGTTCATTGCCAGGCAGAATCCGGTTGAGCAGCGGGTTTCTCAGCCGGTATCGCGGTTCAACCGCCGTGCGAAGTCCGATTGAAACCAGACTGTTGATGGCCGTGGCCAGTACGAATCGCCCGTTCGCAGACTCATTGACTGCTGGTGATGCGGCCAGTGCGGACCGCAGATCCTGGAACTGCTGCGTCGCCACCAGCATCTCGCCGCGTTTTGCGGAAGTCATCATCATCTGGTGCAGAATCCCGGCCTGTGCCAGGACCAGGCTGGCATCTTCCGGTTTTCTGACTGCGATGGCTTTGTATCCGTCCAGCGCCGTTTGATAGGACTGTTGCGCATTCTCAAGCCTGCCAAGCTGCTGCTGAATATCTCCCACCCGTCGTCTGGCAGCGGCCGATTCAATGCTGAGGTCCTTCGTGTTCTCAGCCGCCAGTCGATCGAAGAAACCAAGCAGGGTTTCGAGCAAAGTCACGTCGGCATGACTCAGAATCGCATCGGCGGCCGGAAGGAGATCTTCGTCGCTGAGTTCCTCCAGCAACGATTCCGAGCGACCGCGAGCGGCAATATTATTAAAGACTTCTTCAAACGCGGAGATCGCAAGGTCCAGGTTCGTTTCCGCGCGGACCCGCTCACGCTCAACATTCTCCAGCGCCGCCGTCTTGTCGACGAGGTTCTGTTCTGCACGCTGGTATTGGCTGTTCCGTGCATCCAGAACCTTCTGAATGCGACGATTGGCAATGCCCAGAATGATGGCAATTGTGGCCAGCAGGAGAACTGTCGCGGTGGACAGCGACGCGATCAGCGGATTGCGTTTCGACCACCGCCAAAGCCGTTCCACCAGCGTCACACGTCTCGCCAGGATCGGCCGGTCTTCAAGGAATCGGTGAAGATCGGCTTCCAGCTCCCGGGCATTCTGATATCGTCGTTCGGGCTCAGCCATGCAGGCCTTGAGCGTTATTGTTTCCAGATCCGCTGGAATCTCCGGCCGACTTGCCCGCAGCGAGGCAATCGTCGGTCGACTTTGTCCGCTGAGCAACTGCGGAGCATTCACAGCGGGCTTCAGCACGAGCAATTCATACAGAGTCACGCCCAGAGCATAGATATCGGTACGGACGTCCGCTTCGCCTCGAAGCTGCTCCGGAGCCATGTATCGAAGCGTACCGACAATTTCGCCGGTTTGGGTGACACCTTCCAGATCGGCCTGTTTCGCCAGCCCGAAGTCGGCCACCCAAATCGTGCCGTCCCGATCGAGAATCAGATTGGCTGGCTTGAGATCGCGATGCAGAATGCCTTGCCGGTGCGCGTAATCGACGGCATTTGCCACGTTCGCCATCACTCGGGCAATATTGCGAATGTAAGCCTGGTTCAGAGTGACGTCTTCCGCCGCGAGCAATTCTTCGTTGTTGCAGGCATGCAACGACGCCACAGTCGTTGCCGCAGCGTGAGTCTGAGAGCGAATCCGGCCAGCTTCGAGCGGATCCGCGATCCCCGAAAGATCGAGCGACAACCCTGACTCGTGCAGGACCGGCACATTCACTGAGGCCATCGTTTCAAACAGCTGCAACACCGCATCCGCGCTACCGAATCGGCGGAGACGCGGTTTGATCCCGGATGTGTGATCGGCGGATGCACCGACCGCTGCCGTCTTGTCTCCCGCCAACTGGGCGGCAGACGAAGCGGTCCTTAACTGCTGAATAATTTCCGCCAGCGTCACGCCGTCAATCAGCTGCATGGCGTAATACTGCAGGCCGTGATCTTCACCAATGCCGTACACGGGGACAATATGGCTGTGGTGCAGACTTGCAGCTGATTCCGCTTCGCGACGAAACCTCTTCAGCTGTTTCTCCGAGCCCGCGATCAGAGAACTGATGACCTTGAGCGCCACATGCCGCTTCAGAGACTGTTGCACGGCCTCGTACACGACGCCCATACCGCCTCGGCCAATTTCCCGAATCAGCTGAAAGTCACCGAGCGTTGTTGGCATCAAAAGTACAGACTTTGAGCCGCTGTCTCCGGATCGGCGATGGTGCTCCTCACGCTGACTCGCCCGTTCAACCATCTGAATCGAAGGAAATACGGACCGGATCATGTCAGCGTGTTCAGGGAAGTTTCGACAGTAGTCGTCAATCTGCGGATTATCCCCCGCACGAATGCGCTCCGCGAATTCTTCAGCCAGCTGTTCTACAGGATGTCGATCATCATCAGACAGCATGCATGGCCTTTCATTGTTCAGAACCTGGACCACTGGTGGAATTCCATCTTTGCAGGATTTCACTCAGTCTGGCTGCCGCACGGAGGTAGCGATTGCTGGCAGCGGTCGGAGTCAGCTCAAGGATTTCCGCCACCTGATGGTTGCCCAGCTGTTCGAAATGTCGAAGGGCGAGAACTTCCCGATCGACTTCATTCATGGAATTCAGCCCTTCCTGCAACCACCGCATTTCCTCCGCTTTCATCTCAGCCTGACTGGGCGATGTCAACTGACTGATCAGAAACTGCGCGATGGACACACTTGTACCGTCCGATGGCCCGGCCGATGCGAAGTGAATCTCCCGATTCACATCCCGTTTCTGTCGAAACTGCCTTCGATGCACGTCAGCCAGCGTCTGCAGCGTCTGCTGTCGGAGCCAAACAAAAAATGAGACATTGGCGGAATCGAGAAATGACTGAAGCCGATCAGATGCTTCCAGAAACGCTTCCTGAAGGATATCAGTAGCATCAATACGACCACGGACTCGCGGATCAGCCGGAAACTGACAATCCTTTCAAGACGAGCACCATACGCTGAGAACAGCGAGGCCAGCGCTGTCTGACCTCCCTCCTGGAGCATGCGTCGTTCGTCATCGGGAGTACCGTCCATCATTCGGTCCAGTTGATCGTTTACCGCAAGCCGCAGGTGACTGTGTTTGTTTCACCTGAGAATCGCAGTCGGCTGCGGCTGGCCGCTAAACGACGCTCAGGACGCTGTGACTTCGCACATTTTGACGTTGTGAAACAATTTTCAGAAAACGGCTGTGGATAATTCGCGCACCGTGACGGTATTCAGTTCAACGACGATCGTGAACCGAGTCGCTGGATTTTCGGCATAGATTTAAGTGCTTTTCTGACAAAGCTTTGTGATAAAGGGCGTTTCCATGAAGAACGTAAAGATTTACTTTGCCGCGCTGTCGGTCATTTTCCTGTGCAACGCAACGTTCGCACAGGATACACCAAAAGGAGATGGTCCTGGCAGACGGTTTCCTGGTTTGCGACAGCCGCCGGGTGGTGGCCGCCCCGAAATGGCAGGCGCAATGGCTCAACGATTGCCGCTGATGATGGCGCTCGATGCGGATAAGGACGGTGCGATCTCGGCCAGCGAAATTGAAAATGCGTCTAAGGCTCTGGCAAAACTGGACAAAGACGGCGACGGCGCTCTCAGCCCCGAAGAACTTCGCCCGGACTTTGCTGCCATGGCGCGGGATGGACTGCTGTCGGGAGGACTGCCGGGAGCGAACGGACCGATGGGCAAAGAAATGATGGACCTGATGTTTGAACAGCGCGACGCGGACAAAGATGGAAAACTGAGCGGAGACGAAATCCCCGAACGCATGCGGGAGAATGTGTCCCGCGTCGATGAAAATGGCGACGGCGCAATTGATAAGTCGGAGATGGAAAAAGCCATGGCCAAAATGGGCGATCGAGCCGGGAAGGTCCGAGGTGCGAAGGGCGACAAGGATGGTGCCGGAGTCAAACCAAAACGCCCTCCCACGGAATAACTTCCGGGGCGATGAGCCCTCAACAATTTGTCGTGCCCGCAATCAGCAGAATGAAAATTACCCGTTGAGCCTGAGGCGCTAGCCGATTCGACGGCAAGAAATCGGCTAGCGCCTCTGGCTCAAGTCCATTGGGTTCGGTAAGTTTGTTTCTGCCGATCGCCTAATTGGACAGCGCCAGTTTCGTCGTTAAGTACAGGCGACAACTGGGGTTTTGTTGAATCAGAAAAGAGGCGATCCTCCGTGTGCTAACAGTCACACGGACTCACGGAGGATCGCCATGATGACATTGAAAGAACTCAAGAGCGTTGGCGGGATGCTGACGTCATTTTTGTTTCTGTTCGGGATGTGTTTTGAGACGATTGCCGGGCGAAGACTGTTGAAAGTCTACGTGCAGGGACAATTGTCGGATCTGCAACGCAAGAACTGTGAAACAATCGCCCTGGAGTTTGACGAAGCTCCGCGAACGCTACAACGTTTTCTGGAATCCATCAAGTGGGATGAGCAGCGACTGCGAAACGGAATTCAGGAAATCGTGGCGAAAGATCATGTACACCCGGAAGCCATCGGGCTCATCGACGAATCCGGAATGCACAAAAGTGGCCGCGACACAGCCGGCGTGGTGCGGCAGTACAACGGCAATCGAGGCAAGATTGAAAACTGTATCGTGGCAGTGCATCTGGGATATTCGGCTCCGGGATTTCAGGCGATTCTGAACAGCCAGTTGTACCTTCCAAAGGACTGGGCCTGCGATCCAGCGCGTCGAAAGAAAGCCTGGATTCCTGACGATGTGGAATTCAAAACGAAGCCGCAGATCGCCATTGACCTGATCGATCACGCCCTGAAGAACGGCATCCGAGTGGCGTGGTGGACGTTTGACGAATTGTATGGCCGTGACAGCAAATTTCTGGATGCGCTCGATTTCAAAGAACAGCGGTTCGTGTGCGAAATTCCCAACAATACACGTGTCTGGACGTCGAAGCCGGATGTCATCAGACACGAAGAACATACAGGACCTGGCCAACCGAAGAAGACACCACGTGTTGCCGATAATCAGCCGCCTCGCGAGGTTTACAGTCTGCTGAATCACTCCCACAAATTTCTGATGCAGACATGGCAAAAGTACGTGATCAAAGACACTGACAAAGGACCAGAAGTCTGGAAGATCAAACATCTGACCGTGTGGCGTCAGACCAGCATCGGCCTTCCGAGCACACGCTGCACTCTGATCGTGGCGCGAAGTGTCCGCACGAACGAAACAAAATTTTTTTGTGCAACAAGGTCGTGGGTGAAGATGGCGTGACGTTGCGTTGTTTACTTCGCGTCGCGTTTGGTCGCTGGGCGATTGAAGCGGAGTTACGAATCAGCAAAGAAGAACTGGGCCTGGATCATCTTGAAGTCCGCGGCTGGAGGTGTATTCATCGCCATCTGCATGTGACCGCGTTGAGTTTTCTATTATGCAGCCGTATTCGTCAGAGCCTCGACAAAGGCGGGACGAGAAAATTGACCGTGGAACAGGTTCGCCGCAGCCTGAACTGCTGGCTCCAATTCCATCAAAGACCCGCCCATCCAGACGAGGCGTTCCAGAAAGAACTCAACAAACAACACTACTACCAGCACCGAAACGCCCAAGCGAAAACATCCCACACCAAGACGCGCAGAAAGCTGTACCTGACACTTGGAATCGATGTTGATAAAATCAAATCCTGCATCCAAACCTCGTAATTCAAAACCCCGCCTTTTACAGGCTCAAAACAACAAAGTGGCGCTGTCCAACTAACAGCGTTGCCCTGATTCCTGACCCATGTGAGTGTGAACAATGCGACAGATCATGAATCAGCACTGGTCAGCCATTGTGGTCGCGATCCTGGCGCTGTGCCTGACGGAAGCCGTCCGGGCCGACGAGAAACTTCCGGAGCCAACTGCGGAGGGCATCAAGTTTTTTGAAGCAAAGATCCGACCGGTTTTGATCGATCAATGCTATCGCTGCCATTCGTCCGAGGGGCAGGGAGTGCGTGGCGGTCTTTCGGTCGAAAGTCGCGACGCGCTGCTGGCCGGTGGCGAATCGGGACCGGCCATCGTGCCTGGCGATCTCGAACAGAGCATGCTCTGGAACGCGATCAACTATCGCGACTTCAACATGCCGCCGAAGACGAAACTGCCGGCAGAGACGATTGCCGACTTTCGGGAGTGGATTGAGATGGGAGCACCGGATCCTCGTGTCGCGACCGCCACCGTGGTGCAGTCCAGAGTGACAGAAGAGGATATCGAAAAGGGCAGGCAGTTCTGGGCTTTCAAGGCGCCCGTCAAACCGACAATCCCCAAAGCCACGGAATGGGCCTCATCCAAAATTGACTGCCTTGTGGAACAGCAATACACCGCTCATCAGCTGACACCGGCGGCAGATGCTGATGCGTTCACTTTCCTTCGTCGGCTGCATCTGGATCTCACGGGACTGCCTCCTTCACCGGAAACCATGCAACAGTTTACGGACGCCTGGCAGCTGAATCCCGAACAGGCCATCTCGTCGGAAGTCGACCGCCTGCTGGGTACCCCGCAATACGGAGAACGCTGGGCCCGTCACTGGCTGGATGTGGCGCGATACGCGGAGTCGGCCGGAAAAGAAGTCGATCTTTCGTTTCCCAATGCATGGCGATATCGCGACTATGTGATTGATGCCTTCAACAATGACAAGCCGTACGATCAGTTTGTGCGGGAACAGGTTGCCGGAGACCTGTTACCGGCGACGACAGACGAAGTCTGGTCAGAGCATCTGATTGCAACCGGATTTCTCGCGCTGGGACCAAAGGCCCTGATTGAACAAAATCCGCGGCAGTTTCAGGCAGACCTGATCGATGAACAAATCGATGTCACCACGCGCGTGATCATGGGAGTATCCGTCGCCTGTGCCCGTTGTCACGATCACAAATTCGATCCGATTCCCCAGACAGACTACTACGCTCTCGCCGGCATCTTTCAGAGCACCGAAACATTTTACGGCGGCGCTCGCAGCCAGCGCAATCGACAACCGAGCAATCTGATCATCCTGCCGACGGACGACCCCAATCCGTCCGATATGCCCATGACGAAACAGGAAGTCGCTGAACTCAGGAAGAAGCGGGATGAACTCGAACAGGAAGCACTCGAAGCCCGGCGCGCGGCGCGACAGGCACAGTCGACAGGAACTGAACCACGCCGCAACTTTGTCAACCAGATTGCCCTGGATCTGCAGGCCGCTCAACTGACGAATCGGATCAACGGTGTCGATGAGAACGGCAAGCCACTCACAGTGTGCATGGGCGTGCAGGCCACTCAGCAACCCAGGAACGCTCGAGTGCTGGTGCGGGGAGAAATTGATCAACCCGCTCAGGAAGTTTCCCGCGGCTTCGTGCAGGTGCTGTCGTCGTCCCAATCCGTCATCGCACCGGCTTCATCCGGTCGTCTGGAACTTGGAAATGGATGACAAGTCCTGACCACCCGCTGACTTCCGAGTCATGGTGAATCGCATCTGGCAGCACCTGATGGGAGAGGCCATCGTCCGTGAACCCGAAAACTTCGGTGCGTCCGGTCCCGGACCAACCCACGCGGAACTGCTCGATTATCTGGCCGTGAGGTTCGTGGAATCCGGCTGGTCCGTCAAGAGCATGATCCGCGAAATTGCCACGTCCCGCGTTTATCGACTCTCTTCAAAGTTTGATCAGGATCGCTTTGAAAAAGATCCGGACAATCTCTACTTCGCGCGTGCGAATCCTCGCCGCATGGACGCCGAGGCGATTCGCGATTCCATGCTGGCAGCCAGCGGTCAGCTCGATACGAAGCGGCCTAAAGGTTCGATGATCTCTCGCTTCGGTTCGACTTTGATAGGTCCCAACGGGCCGGCGATGCTGCCGATGGCGACAGGCACACCAGGCATGGAAGGACGCCGACCCCCGATGGCCGGAGGCATGATGGCTGCAGCTCGAAATCGGCAGGGCGGCGAAAGCATTTTTGATTCCACTGTCTACTATCGCTCAGTCTATTTGCCGGTTGCACGCAACGCACTGCCTCGATCTCTGGAAGTGTTTGACTTCGCTGAACCGAGCATGGTCATTGGCCAGCGTGAATCATCGAATACGCCGGCTCAGGCGCTGTACATGATGAACAATGCTTTTGTCATTGAACAGAGTGACGCGTTGGGCCGCCGAATTCTGAAAGAGGCTGAGACCACGGCCGACCGCATCGATCTGGCCTTTAGACTCGTCTACAACCGGCCGCCAACGGCAGAGGAAATTAAAGCCAGCAATCAGTTTTTCCGAAGCGCTGACACGACACCCGCAGTGGGCAAAGGTGCCTCAGGGCGTTCCGAAAAAGAACACAAGTTTGTCGCGCTCAGCGAATTCTGTCAGGCACTTTTTGCATCCGCCGAGTTTCGATATCTGAATTGAATGCATCGATTGTGTTGTCTTGAGGAAAATACCATGACCCAGTTTCACCCAGGTCTCTCCCGTCGAGAACTCCTGCAGACAGCATCTGCCGGTTTCGGATACCTCGCTTTCGCTGGTCTGACATCTCAGGCGGCCGAGGCGGAGTCGAATAACCCACTGAGTCCGAAGCAGCCGCATTTCGCCCCGAAGGCCAAGCGCGTGATCTTCCTGTGCATGCAGGGAGGTCCGTCGCATGTCGACACATTTGATTACAAACCTCAGCTGACGAAAGACGCAGGAAAAGGCAGCAAGTACGGGGGCAGCCGGTTGATGGCATCGCCCTGGGAATTCCGTCAGCACGGCAAAAGCGGCCTGTGGATTTCCGACCTGTTCCCTGAAGTCGCAAAGCACGCAGATGAGCTGTGTCTGATTCGATCCATGCATTGTGATCAACCCACGCATCCACGAGCGATGACGCAGATGCACACCGGCAGTGCCCAATTCGTCCGTCCATCCCTCGGCGCATGGACCTTGTACGGGCTCGGGACAGAAAACGACAGCATGCCGGGCTTCGTGGCACTCAATCCACCGGCGGCGTCCGCACAGAACTTCGGCACTGCCTTCCTGCCCGCCATTTACCAGGGGACCAAAGTTGGTCGAACACAACAGCGCGGACCGGCTGTGTATCGCGGTAATGGTTCAGGGCCGACTCTGCCGGATATCAACAATCCGCGGATTTCCGCATCGGCTCAGCGCAAGCAACTGGACTTCATCCAGAAGCTCAATCAGCAAAAACTGGAACGGGAGGAACATCAGCCAGGAGTCGACGGTGTCATTGAATCCTATGAACTCGCATTTCGCATGCAGGACGTGCTGCCAGAACTGATGGACATCTCCGAAGAATCTGAAAAGACGCTCGGCCTGTACGGAATCGATGGTGGAGACACCGATGCGTTCGGTCGCCAGTGCCTGATGGCTCGTCGCTTTGTGGAAGCCGGCGTACGATTCGTGGAGATTACACACGGCAATTGGGATCACCACTTTCGGCTCAAGACGGATCTTCCGGAAAGATGCAACGAAGTCGACACGCCGATTGCAGGGCTGCTGACGGACTTGGCTCAGCGCGGACTGTTGAAGGACACGCTGGTGATCTGGGGCGGCGAATTCGGGCGAACTCCCGATGCGCCCAACGGAGACGGGCGTGACCACAACCACAAAGGCTATACAACCTGGATGGCTGGTGGCGGAGTCAAAGGCGGAGTCAGTTATGGTGCCACAGATGACCACGGTGCTGTCGCCGTGGAAAACAAATGCCACATCCACGACTGGCACGCCACGATCCTGCACCTGCTCGGCCTCGACCACACGCGTCTCACCTATCGGTACGCGGGCCGCGATTTCCGTCTGACAGATGTCTACGGGAATGTCGTCCAGGAGATCATCACCTGACGCTGTGTCTGCCCCGGCCCGCTCGACTACCGAATGCAGGTCCAGGTCGCGCACCACCAGCTGCTCCATCGCTTAGTGCAATCCGACTCGGCACTGCCCCTTCAAATGTCCCGGATGCAAACCGTTCGGTCTTCACGGTACCTTTGTGTTCCTCGAATGTTCGCTCAAGCGTGCCGGAAGCGAAGTTCCAGAGCCGGATCACCCGTGATTCTCCACCAGTGGCGATGGTGCAAAATCAACGGAGGCAGCGGCCGCAACTCAAGGCCACTCCGGGCCAATCAGCATCGGTTCTGCCCGCAGGACATTCACATAGGCCATTACTTGAGGCAGCTTGTTCCAGAATTGACAATGGTTCCGTGATGAAATCGAATTCGGCCTCCGAGTCGAGGAGGCCACACTTTTCCAACTGGAACCATTCAATGAGCGAGGATGAATCCGAGAGTTTTGGATTGGCATGCGATGGTGACTGTGTCGTCGTCGATCTTCGCAGTTACCAGCAGAATTGGATTCCGTCGACCGTCAGGATTCCCGAATCGCGAAACGGCGACGAGACAGAAGGAAAGTGACTACGGCGTCGGCAACCCCGTCACTGTCTATTATTCTGCGAGAGATCCGGAAAGATGCACACTGGCTCCGGCGACCAATGGTGAAATACTGGCCCTCATTACTCACATGGCCGTCGCATTGGTCGTCGCAGCGGGCTATTTCATTGCGGGCGTCAGTACCCTGCGGCGAGCTGCTGTTTGACTCGAAAGGTTCTTATATAGGTGGGTGGCACTTTTTTCCATCGGCTTGTGTTTGCTTCAAAGCATGACAGGGGTCTTGAGTTCTGGGATAAAATTACGAAGAAAGAACCTGGTGGCCAGGGTCGGTTCAATTTCGAGTGAGATTGTCCAGAAGTGACGCCGTTGCTTTTACCTGGCATTCGCGGCAGATACTCCGCCAGGATTCTGGTCTATGAGTTTCCATCATGCCATCCGATTCGACTCAAACAGCTCGATCAAAAATCGCTTTCCCTCATCATCCAGGTCACCATCAAGTGAGAACGTCATGCTTCTCACGCGAATTTGTCCAATGAGCAAATCCAGGGGATGGTTCAGGCGTTTCGGGTAAACGAGGACAGCGACACGGCAATCTTTGAGGGTCGCATAGGTCACAGCTTGAGCAATGTCGGCCGGCGATGGTCTGTCCGGGATTTTGTATTTGGTATCAATGACGCACAGCGGCTGCATAGACGGGGTGTCGCAGACCACAATATCGATTCGGAAAACCAGATCACCAGAGTCGCCGAGCTGCACTCGCTCTTGTGGTTGGCATGTGTACCGGGGATCGATGTTTGCCGTGAGCCATTCAGCAACAAACAACTCGAAGAGATGGCTCATGTTCACGATAAACGGCAACATCTGATGTTGCCCGATCTCGTGAGAAGGTCCCAAATTTTCCAGGATCAATCGGCACAAGGCATGTATCGGCCGATAGTCTTCGTTGAGCCGGTGGTACACCTCGAGGACGCAGTCGCGTGGTTCCGTCGGTCTCAGGCTCACCACAGAAAGCATCGCTCGCAGTACCTTGCGAACGGTTTGCAGCACCGGTTCCCCGCAAAGTCCCGTGCGCGTTGCACGCCACAACGTCCATGTAATTATCTGGTTGGCTTTCAGGTCGGCGGTGTGTTCGTCGAACTCGCAATCGATCTCAACCATCCAGGGGGTTCGGAGCCGGCTCTCCAAATCCACGTGGCCTCGGACCATCGAAAGACGCTCAGAGACCTGGACGTACTCGCGGTGCAATCCCTTGCGAATTCGATCGGAAGCACGACTCGCGACGATCCTGACGAGACGCTCAAAAAATCCCTCCAATGACTCACAGTCAATCAACCCTGGCAGGAATTGAACGCTCCGCAGCCGATAGGCATATTCGAGCATTCCGAACAGATTGCGGAGCGGGACCCGCGGGTGAATCCGAATCCCAAAGTCCGGCGTGATCGGAAGGTGGCCGACCCAACCCTGCGACGTCAAACGCCATTCCCCCTGCGTTTTTGGCGAGGGAAATTCGACAAACACCTTTTTTTGCCAGTGTTGCCACAGCGTTTCACCTTCGGCGCTCGAGATCTCCGTCGCTGAAAATCCCGTCGGCTGATATTCTGTCAGCGATACTGTGCGAGGCGTCATGAGGCCAGACTGCCGCTGACTCGATCCCAGCGCAGCTCCTCAAGCCTGGCTTCCTGATCGCAGAAGACCTCTTCCAGATAGGGTTCTATTTCCATTCTCCAGATGTCTTCCAGCTGATCACGGATGTCGCTTCGCAGGAAGAACGAAATCCCGACTTCGTAATGACGGTCACCAATCTGGCGATTGACTCGCTGCAGCAGTTCGATCAGCGCAGTTGGATCAAATCCTGTCGTGAGGTGGAACTGTCGCAGAATTTCGAAGTCGGGATGCAGCGCCAGAAAAGCAAACCGACGACGAAGCGCGTGATC
>JBBJME010000056.1:0-34428 GCA_037719765.1 Planctomycetaceae bacterium | reverse complement strand
GCGTTCTTTCACGCTCGTGAAGTCGCTGGTTTCCGGAGTCACCGCGATCCCCGCCCGGATCGGATTCAAATCCACATACGCCATACACGCCAAAATCGCCGTTTCATCCAGAAGTGGCTGCGCGCGAAAACGCCCCTCCCAAAATCTTCCGGAAACCTTGTCCTCAATATTTCCACGTCTCGCAATCGGCTCCGCCAGACACCGCATAAACCACGAAATATCACACAGCCGCTTTCGTCGTTCTTTCAACCCGGACGCAACGTTTCGAAGCGCAGCCAGTTCTGATTCCAGAGCCTCCGCCGCCGCTCCGTTTCCATCACGACGCTGAGGAAAGAGCCGCCACCAATGGAGACACACTTCCTCATCCGACCACGATTTCACTACATCCGGTCGAGTCCTGACAACGACATGCAGGTGATTGCTGAGCACAGCAAAGCTCATTACGTCCAGAGCGAAAATGCCTGCCAGTTCTTCCAGCCTGCTGCGAATCCACTCTTTGCGATGCGAGTAATCCTTCCCCGTGTTGACATCTTCTCCACACAGAAACGTTCGCCGCACACAACGGTTGATCAGATGAAACACCTGAACTTCATCCGTCGCACAAATCTCCGTCCGATTCACTCGTGGCATCGCAAATTCCTCCAATCGAGCAAAACACAATTGACAGAACAGGACGCTCACTTTACATTCCACTCACGCCAAAGTCAGGGTGGGTGGCACGTTGTTTCCCGCCCAATTCAGGGTGGGTGGCACGTTGTTTCCGGCACGGAAAATGGAATTCCGCACGTTCGTGAACACGATCATTCGCATCCCGTGTCAGATCCTCACCACCGGCCGTCGCACCGTGTACCGCCTGCTTGCATGGAACGATTCGCAACCGATCTTCTGGCGCATGGTGGAAGTTCTGAACTTGTAGACCTGGCGTCCGACCACTCGTTCTCGGCCACGAGTGTGCGGAGGCATGTGATGTCGAAGTCGTTGTGCTTCGATCGGTCGTCCCGCCTCCCCGCAGCTATGCTGCTGAAGTCTCCGCGATGCAGAATTTCCAACCCGATGCACCTCAAGCGAATCGCTCGCGTCGTTCGCCGTTGCGCGGCGCGAAAACCGAGAAACAACGCAAAACAACCTGTCCGGGGTCGCTTGTTTAAGGGCTAGTCGAATCGAAACGTCGAGACTCTTTCGTACAGGTGCCGAAGGTGTCCCATCTTTTCTTCGGAGGTTAGTAGGGACTCAGCGGACACCTTGTAAAGTGACGCCAATTCGCGGACGAGATGAGCAGGCTCAGTCTCAGCGAACAGAACTATCAGGAACGCTGGAAGCTCTGATTCTTCACGGGCTGGCATCAGAACAAATGCTTCCTTTAACGGGCTGGATTCTGCTGTCTCGCGAATTACCCAACAGGCGTCCTGTTGGGCAGGAAACCAGTCGTCGAAACTCCATTCCTCGTGTGGATGCTGTGTTCGTACGCGATGTCGGCTACTGGGCGGCCAGCCTATCGGGACCGGCAACAGCAGCAGATCGTGTTGATTTATCCTCGGCTGATGCCCTTCACAAATCAATGGCCGAAGATAGGGCGAGACCTCGCCAAGATCTGACATCTGAAACGTCTGGTTCAACCGAATCCGTCTCGCCCCGTTGCCATCAATCACCGCGTATGCAAGAAACTGCTCCGTGCTCGAACCGACCTTCCGGGAAGCCCAGCCCAATCTCTGATTCTCAAGATGCAGTGGCACAGTGAGAAGTTCACCTAGATGTTTCGCACCGCCGACTTCTCCAAGACGAAGATATCGTGAGCCATCCAACAACAGATTGTCCGCACCATTGAAGAACGGTTCGAGGACAATCTTCCCCAACGGCAGGAAAAACGAACGATGGGAATCCAGTGCTGCAGCATACTGGGACCATGATGGAATCAACGTTCCCATAGGAGCCGCCGGTAGCCCATCTGGGTCTTCACTTCGTTCGCCTGCTGCGAAAAATAAGGTCCGGCCATGTACGGTGCCGGGATCACTAAGTGCATCATCCATCGATCGCCAGCCGGCTTTCCGCGCTTGTGTCGACTTAACCCAATTGCGGACAGATTCCGGTCTGGGCAGGATTAGCAGAGATACGGGCACCGTCCGATCGAGCATCGGGTTCGCATCGTCAGGAAATCGACGGTCGCCATTCCCGCCCGAGCGGTCGACATGATAGTACCGCTCTCGCATGAGTGGAGCCGTCTGCAATTGGTCCAAAGCCGATTCCACGTACTTCACAACGATTTGACGATAATCATCCGGCAACCCAGCGAGTGCAGTCAGGTCCAGGGATTCATCCGGTGCCTCACCGATTGGTTCGGTCCGCCGTTCCGGGTCCACGACCGGTGGCATTCTTTTATACGCAGTGCGAACACCGTACCAACCAGTGATCACCTGACTCACAAGAATCACAAGACAAATGGCCCCAGCGATACCCATAGCGCATGATATTTTCCGACTCACATGCGTCATATTACACCTTCGTAGAGACAACGTTCAGGCTGATATTCAATAGATTCCGATTCGTCGTGCCAATTCCGAGTCCCGCTGCAAGCTATCTGCCACCCTTGAAAAAGGCGCGATCTCATCAATCACGTGTCGCCTAGATCTGATGGCGGACCGTCTGTTAATGCACATTCGCTTCATCACCAGCCACCCTGTGCTGCCGTGCCCCATCTAATCCAGAGATCTTCCCAAAATGGAAGAGGAGGCTCGAATCCCGGGTAAAGAATATCGTACTCGGGCGGAAAGAGCCCTCCGGTATTTTGCAACTCCTGGGATATGAGGAATTCGTGATATCTGTTTCGCATAGCCGGGTCTTCGTGCCACGGTGTGCCAGCATTCAAGTCGCTGTGATTGCGATAGAGGTCCGATATGCGAACGGGCAAGTCGGGATCGGGCCCGTATGCATTGCGGATGTGGTCTTCCGCGTAGCGTCGGATCAGTTCTAAGCTGTCCACGGGTTCCGAGATGTGGTTTCCGAGCGGGTTCAGAAGCCAGTACTGCCTTTGGTATTCGACAATCACCATCGCGTGCCCGGAGTTTACTCCACCTCCCGGCCGGGGTTCTATTGCATACGTATAATGGGCAGTAATGATATTGACATTTGCATCTGGAAGGTGCAACCTTAGGTATCTCTGAGCAATGTCTGCAACATCATCGCAATCAAATCCGTCAACCCCTCCAGAATCGCGCGTTAGCACATCGTTCCTTAAGTCTGGATGGTTGAGTCCCGTCGCGTCGATCATCGGCCTCATTCGTTCAATGAGAGTTATTGGGTCGTAACCCGGCTGAGGATCCTGAAGTCCCGACGGATCTGTTGCATTCGGCGAGCTATTCCCAACATATCGGCTGAGATTCGTATCCCCCGCAGTAAACCCCATTGGGTCTTCGAGGATAAACCGTCCAATCTTGGCGTCGTACCAGCGGGCGCGGTAGTAGTACAGTCCGGCGTCGCCGTCCCATTCGCGGCCGGTGTAGCTGTAGAGAAATTTTACTGTGGCGTCGGATTCGGATGTCACGGTACCAAAGGCGTCGTACTTGCGATGGTTGACCACCGTCGTTGTGCCACTGGCGTAGCGGACCATGTCACGAACGGTGCCCTGATGATCGGCCAGTGCCCAGGTGACGACGTTGCCTGACGTGGCTTCGCTGGCGAGGATTTGATCGACGCCCGGTCCGTGCAAATACCTGGTACTCAGCGTCGCAAGGCCTGAACCGTCCCCGTCGGCGTCGATGAACTCAAGAACGATGTCGTCCAGCCGAGTTCCGGTGTTCGGATCTCGTTTGCCAGCGTCGTCGTACACCCAGTACGTGGCGGATTCGTACATGCCGTCACCGGTCGCATCGATCTTCTTGCCGATGCGACGGTCAAACACGTCGTATTGATACTGCACCTTTTTGGTCACAGTCCCGCTCGCGTTCTTGAAGACCACGTCCGTCAGGCGATTCCGATGGTCCCAAGTGTACTCGACTTTAGTGCTGTCGGATATCTTTGTTCGCGAAATCCGATTTCCTTCGTCGTCGTAGGTGTAGTTGTACGTCCCGTCACTCGTCACGCGGTTGTTTGTCCCGGTCGTGTATCCCGTATTCGTCCGATTTCCATTGGCGTCATACGTGTACGTTTCGTCGGTCTGGTACGAATGATCGACCACCGTCACCTGATCATTCGCATCATACGTGTAGGTCGAATAGCCGTCGATGTTTGTGAAATTCGTGATGCGTCCGTCGTTGTCGAACGTCCATGTGTAGTTTGCCAGACTGGTTCCCGCCGCATTTTTATGATCCAGTGCCGTAAAACGTCCGAGCAGGTCGTAGGTGTACGTCGAGTTGGCGACAATCTGAGTTCCTGCCAGATCGTTGTACCGCTTAACGCCGGTAAACATGCCGCCTGTGTTGTAGGTGAAATCCACCCGCTTCGCGGCGACGCTGATTCCGCCCGACTAACCCTCTTGCTTCACCTGTGTCTGGCGATTCGCATTGTCGTACGTCCACGTGTTCTTGTAGTCGGCGACGCCAGCGACCGTCGCTGTCTGCTGCGTGCGACGGCTGTTGGCGTCGTACATATTGGTCTGGACGGTCGTCGGGATATTTGTTGTTCCGGAATTGCTGGCGGTCAGCACGCGACCCAGATTGTCACGCGTGTAGGTCATCTGCGTTCCTGTGGCCGAGGCGCTTGTCAGCTGACTGGTGGCGTCGAACGTGTACGCAAACGTGTTGAGCACCGTGCTGCCGGACATCCATTTTTCCTGCGTGCGACGATGCAGGTTGTCGTACACATAATTTGTCACGCGTCCGTTGCGGTCGGTGTGGCTGGTCATGTCGCTGGCGGCGTTGTAAACATACGAATCGGCTTTGCCAAGGGCGTTGGTTTCACTGGTCATTCGATTCAGGCCGTCAAACGCCCATGTGGTGACATTGTTGTCCGGATCGGTGAGAGTCGTGCGGCGACTGAGCGTGTCATAGCCAAATGTCGTGATCGGCGACGTCAGCGATCCCGCACCGTCCGGATCGGGCTGCGTTGTCTGTGTCAATCGGTTCAGATTGTCGAACGCCCATGTCGTGACTTTCCCCAGCGGATTGGTTTCCGTGATGCGGTTGCCATTGGCATTGTACGTATAACTGGTGACAGGAGCCGTCTGTGACCCAGCTCCGTCCGGATCGGGCTGCGTGAGCTGGATCAATCGATTGAGGTTATCATACGAGTAGACCGACGTCTGATCGTCTGCAGTTGTCATCGATTGTTTGTGTGACGTGAGGCGGCCCAGCAGGTCATATTGGTTTGTTTGCGTGGCGGCCAGCAGCGAACCGGCTCCATCCGGATCCGCTTGTGTGATTGTGCTCACGCGATCCAGGTTATCATAGGCATAGGCCGTGACATTCCCCAGCGGATCGGTGACGCTCGTCACACGATTGACCGCGTTATAGGCGACGTTGATCACCGGACTGGTCAGCGAACCCGCTCCATCCGGATCCGGAAGCGTGGTTTGAGTCTTTCGTCCGAGTTTGTCGAAGACGTCGCTGGTGGTCCGGTTCAGCGGATCGACGACGCTCGTCACCTGATTTGCCGCGTCGTAATTCCATGTGGTCACGGGGGACGTGAGCGAACCGGCACCGTCGGGATCGGCCTGCGTCAGGGTCTTGAGTCGATTGAGATTGTCATACGCGTACGTAGTGACCTTGTTCAGCGGATCCGTGACGGTCAGGACATTGTTGTTTGAGTCGTACGTGGACTTCAGTATGGGTGACGTCAGGGCTCCGGCTCCGTCGGGATCAGGCTGATTCACTTGTTTGACGCGTCCAAGTTTGTCGTATACGCGGGTCGTGACGTAACCCAGAGCGTTAGTCATGGAGGTCATCTGGCTGGCGGTGTCATAGGCCCACTGCGTGACAGGACTGGTGAGCGCTCCCGCTCCGTCCGGGTCAGGATCCGTCTGCTTTTTCAGCCGCGAGCGGTTGTCGTATTCCAGCGACGTGACATTTCCCAGCGGATCGGTCTGGGTGATATTTCGTCCGAGGGCGTCGTAAGTCATCCCAACGACCGGACTTGTCAGTGCTCCGGCACCGTCCGGATCCGGCTGGGTCACCTGCGTCACGCGGCTCATGGCGTCATAGGAGTATCTTGTCACATAACCAAGGGCATTGGTGATGGATGTGACTTCGCTGGCGGCGTTATACGCCCATAGCGTGATCGGTCCCGTTCCAGTGAATGTCGCAGGCTGTGTCTTCTTCGTTAGTCGGTTTCGGCCGTCGTAATCCATTGTCGTCACGTGAGTCAGGGCATCGGTGACGGTCGTGACTCGCCCCAGCGCATCATAAGCATACGTCGTCACCGGACTGGTGAGTGATCCCGCACCGTCGGGATCCGCGCCGGTCACCGTTGTCATTCGCTGGGCATTATCATAGGCATAAGCCGTGACGGCGCCGACAGGATCAGTGGTGGACGTCATCAGTCCCGCGACGTTCCATGGTCTGCCAGACGGGTAATCAACGCTCCGGCTCCGTCCGGATCCGGCAATGTTGTCTGCGTCAACCGGTCCATGGTGTCATATGCGTACGAAGTGACATATCCCTTTGGATCGGTCACGGATGTGATGAGACTTCCGGCGTCGTAGACGATTGTCGTTACAGGACTTGTCAATGCGCCTGCACCGTCAGGATCCGGCAGGGTGACGGTCTTCAGGCGATCCAGATTATCGAAGGTGTTTGTCGTGACTCGACTGAGTTCATCGGTGGCCGTGAGCATCTGATCGGCCGTGTTGTACGTAAACCTCTGAGTCGAACTGTCGGGATTCGTAAGCGTCACGATGCGTCCCAGCGTATCATACGCAACCGTGTTGACCGGACTTGTCATGCTCCGGCACCATCCGGATCAGGCTGTGTGATGCTGGTCACCTGACCCCGCGAATTGTTCACATACGTGGTCACTTTTCCGAGCTTGTCCGTTCGCGTGAGCTGGTTGCCATTGGCGTCATAGGTCCACGATTCGCTGCGACTGAGTTCATCGGTGTGGCTTATGGGGCGACTGAGCGTATTATAGACCCACGTCTGGATGTCGGTGCCAAAGGCCAGCTGCGTAAGATTTCCTTTCGTGTCGTATTGATAATTCCAGACGGGCGAAGTTTTCATGCCATATCCGTCCGGATCCGGCAGAGTCAGCTGCGTGACAAGTCCATTGCTGTTCCGTGTCACGACGGTCGTGTTGCTCAGCGGATCAATTGACGTCGTCACTTGACCGAACGCGTTGTAGATCGTTTTCGACGCCTGATTCAGGGCATTGGTATAGACGGCGTACAGATTGCTGGTCGAATTGGGCAGAAACGGGGTCGCGGGAGTTCCCGCCGTTCCTGTCCCGCTCGCCGGGATGCCTCGGGATTGGTATGGATCAAGTTTCTGGACACCGCCATCGGCAGCGGTAATCTGATCGAAAAGTCCCACTGAGTCGTATGCGATCGTAGCCGCATGACTCAATGGATCGGTGATTGTCGTCAGTCGGCGGGTTGTGCCCGAATACGCATAATTTGTCACTGGGCTGGTCAATGCTCCCGCACCGTCCGGATCGGGAGCGGTCACAGACGTGATTCGTCCCTGACCGTCGTGTCCGATCGTCGTCACTCGCCCGGCATGATCGGTGACCGAAGCCAAAAGACCACCGGAATAGGCGAACGTTGTGACGCGGCCCCACGGATCGGTGACCGTCGACAGATCGTCCGTTTGCCCGTCACTGTCGCTATCGACATACGTGTATGCCGTTGAATTGCTATTTGGATCGACTCGCGAGGTGACGTTGCCAGTCGCTGAGAAATTCGTTTTGTTGCCGTATTGATCGGTGAGTGTGTAGGTTGGTCCTGCATTTTGGACCAACGTCGAAAACGCATACGGTCCGACCGGACTTGTGTAGGTGCCGCCCGTTCCGGAAAACAACGCGGTTACGCCGTCGCCACGCATCCACAGCATTCCGCCGGACACGGATGTCAGCCGTTCCATGTCGGCGATGTTCCAGGAATCTCCTTCCGCGTTGTCGTTCCAGTTCACGATGGAACTGGAGCCCGTGTAACTGCGGGTACTTGACGATCCGTCAGAATACTTCGCTTTCAGCGACATGGACCATGCGTATTTTCCGGTCGCGAGGCTCGTGGCATCGACTTGGGTGGCGAACCTCAATCGGGTGGTTCCAGAAAGCCCGGTTGTATTGTAGTAGACCGTGGCGCCTGCGACGCTGTTGAACGTTAGGACGCTTTCAAGAGATGTGGGAGTACCGCCATTGAAGTCGGCTTCGACCGCGATGATCGGTTTGGGATCACTGTTTGACGAATAGACGAGCATCTGTCCGTCCCCGACGGATGCAAACGCCTGGACATCGCCCGTGTAATTCATGACCCCGACCGCTCCAAAATCATCGGCCGTTTCGGAGACGCGGTCTTCCGCATTCGTTTGTGTACTCCACGAATTCGTGACGCTCAGCATGACCGTCGTGGCGCTGCTGTATGACGTTCCATCATACGCCTGATACTGAAACCGTCGCTCCCTGCGTACCTGGCCGTGGGTCCATACGTAAAACCGCCATTGGAATTGAGAGTCAGCGTTCCGTTGGAGACACCGGAATATAGGACCGCCGTCAATGGATCCGATTCCATGTCCGAGTCGTTCACCAGGACACCCGATGCGGCGACGGTTGTGGAATCTTTCGAAAAATTATACATATCGAAGCCCGCCGTCGGGGACATCCCGGACAGCAGCATCCGTGCTTCACACACTTCGGCCTGTTGTGTGATTCTTGCGGAATGTCTGCGTTTCGATCGTTGACCCCGCAGCTGGGCGATGCAGTCAGCGAGGAATGAGTGCCACTGTTTGCTATATTTGCCATACAAACGTCCGCGCAGCGCGCCATCCATGCTGGAAACCATTAAGCAAAGTCCTGGTGTGGAAGAATTCGAAAGCGGCGCGAATGGCGCAGTGCGGAGACGGGGAATCCCCCGTTCACAAGAAATCCATTGTCGAAGCAGCGGGCATGGCACTTTGCCATCAAGCCAGCGTAGCGAAAAATATGCAAGGGGGTGAATTAGATTCGGAATAGCATAAGAACATGCTTATGCAGGTATTCGCGAGCAATCCTGAGAAGACAAGTCCTTTCGCAAAGAATAATTTGAAGAAGTTGGAGATGGTGAAATGGGGGGGGGGGGGGTTGGGGAAGAATCATGATGATCTGTTCGAGCATCTGCAGATTTCGGCTGACCTTTGGTGCCGCCTCGTGAAGGATTTCGGACGCTTAATCAGCGTGGTCGCCGGGCTGCCTCAGAGACTCGACGAGTATCGTTCGTCGTCACAAACAATCTCACGCCCCTTCCACGCTCGCCGCGAAATATGTTGCAAAACCATATAGAATAACACACAATGCGGAACGTGCAGCCGTCGCAGGTAGATTCCTTCATTGACGCAAATGCTCAATTTCAAGCCAGTTGCAGCCCACTCCCCAAACATCAGGCAGGTTGACGCGATAGGCGGCGGATCAGGGGGCCAACCAAAGTATTTAGATGGAGTTGATGGGCTGGACCGGTCGTCGGGTGCAGCCGGCAAACGCGGGTCGGTGGCGAAAAAAGTGCCGCCGATTCTGGATCGCCTGAACCTTTTCTCCGGACCTGTGGCTGCAAACGATCGCAGGTTTCGCCAAACGCCGTTCCGCCAACAGTGTCACTCCCGCGTCTCGCTTCAACGCCGCGGCACGTCCTGGAACGCCGCGAGGGCCGTTGGCTTTGAATCGGTGACTTGAAGCAGACTGTTCATCATGCAAAACGCACACAGTTGTCTTGTGAACTGCTCACGCCCTATTTGTTCAATACTTTGGATGGCCCGACACTTGTCGCCGACACTTGTCGGAGAGTCAGGCTGCGGGGGCTACGGTTCCGACAAGCCGTCATCCGGCTGATTCCAGAGTCTCCAGGGATCATGCAGCCGACGCATTTCAGACAGAAGCAGCGATTCCATTTCAGCGAGCTTGTCTGCGTACTTCGGATCGGTTGCCAGATTCAATTGATGTGCCTCCGGCTTCGCATGAGACAGCTCAGTAACGGCTGAATCATGATGTTCGGCCAGAAACTCCTGAGGGTTGTCTTTCAAATTGAAGAGTTGCGTTTCACGAACCGTCCCGTCCAGCACATCGTACTTAATCAGCTTCCAGTCGCCCTGTCTAACGCATCGCATGCCGGGCTTTGTGCCCCCGTTGTAGACGCCGTACATGACATCGCGAATCGATTGCTGCGTTCCAAGCAATACGGATTTGAAACTGGTACCTTCATTGGTCTCTGGTGTCGGAACGCTGGTCAAATCACACAGGGTGGCGAGCATGTCCAGCAGATAGACGTTGCCTTTGACGCGGCTTCCTGCCTTGATTCCCGGGCCTTTAACGATGAGCGGCGTGCGCCAAGTGTGCTGATACAGATTCTGCTTGCCCTGCAGACCATGCCGTCCGATCGCCATGCCGTGGTCTGCTGTATAAAAGATATAGGTGTTGTCGAGTTCGCCCATGGCTTCCAGTTTCCTGAGCACGCGGTCAATCTGAATGTCGATGTTTTCACTGCAGGCAAATTCACGTCCCAGTTCATTGCGAATGGTGCGTTCATCGCGATTCTCCCAAACGCCACTCACTTCGACTTCGTCCCGCAGACCCGGATGCCCATGATGAAACGGATGCTTCGGAAGATAATTCACCGGCAATGCAGGAGCTTTCGGATTTGCCGGCGGAAGGTTTTCTTTGTCGGTGTGATTTACGGCTCCGTACTTCGCCAGAAGCTCCGGTCTGCCGTCGCGAGTGTCGTGCGGATGCGAAAACCCGAAGTAGATCAGAAACGGATCCGTGTCTTTTCGAGACTCGCGATCCTGCAGATAATTCAGTACCTGCTCCCCATGCCACGCGCTGCCGGTTTCATCATTACCACCGCGTTTGGTTGCGTCTCTGCGAACAGTGAATTGTTTGTTGGCGGCTTCGTAGCTGTTGCCCATCTTGCAGGTCCGCATCGTGTCGTAACCCGCTCGGCTGAAAATTGCCGGAATAGTCTGTAATTCCAGATGTTCCGGGCAACGACCATTCTCTTTCGCGCCGGGAGAAATCGGCAAGTGCCAAACGGTTCGTCCGCACATCATCATGTGCCGCGACGGAGTACAGACAGCTCCACTGAATGAGCCCATATGACAGGCCCCGTCAAACACCATGCCTTCCGCTGCCAGGCGATCCAGCGTCGGCGTTTCCAGAGGAGACTGCGGATTGTAGATTTTCAAATCGAACGGGGACTGATCATCAACAAGAATAAACAGGATATTTGGTCGCTTGACGTCGTCCGCAACTGCGGTGACCGAAATCAAACAGGACAGGAAGATGGCTGTCGAGAATCGAATCGTCATATGAGCTCAATTCGTTGCGAGAGTCGCGAGAACAGTCGAAGTCCGGTTTCTGGCAAAAAATGTGCGACAGAAAAATCAAACTCAAGGTGTTCATATTCTTGCCGTCCATTTTCCTGCAGCGATTCTTATTGCTGTGTTTGAGTCCAGTCAGCGTGGCTCAAACAGGACATCAGACCCGATGCCGAATTTCGCCGGCAACGGGATATTGGACCAGGCGGGATCATCACCGAGGCGAAACTGCCAGCGGCCGCTGAGCGACAATTCCCGCTCTCCGCTGACGACTGTCGGCGGCAACGGAAGATGGGTTTTGTCTGTGACAGAATCCACTCGAATCACCAGCAGGTTGATATCATCCGGGACGATGGATTCCGCTGCGATCATCATGCGGTTTGGTTCTGACCTGGAATGCGTCAGCGGAACACCGTTCATCCAGGCTTTTGTCCGTGCGTTCAATTCAGGCAAAGTCAGACTCGTGTCACCGTCGGACAGCCATTCTTTTGACAGACGGACCGTGCATCGAATCCAGACCGCGTCTCGGTGCTGTTGAATTCTGCCCTGAGTTGCCACATTCAAGGACGATCCGAGCGGTGTCGTCGTCCACTGATTCTGGTACGTCGCGGCATTCTCATCGGCGACCTGAATTTCCATGACATCGCGTTCGTTGCGTGCATCATATGTTGAGCAGAATGGTTTGCCGCCCAGAATCTGATCGCTGGTAACCGTCGGACACACAAAACGTTCGACGTGCGAGACGATCAGATCATTGCCGGTGAAGTGATCAACAAACGGCCAGCGTTGCGGGTTGTACATGCAGTCAGTCATATCACGCATCAGTACGACGTCCTTTCCATTGCGAACCATCTGTCGCAGCCCAAAAGGACGACCGAGTACGCACATGTTCGTATGAACCCCGACTAAAATCACATGCTTGATACCTCGCAACTGCAGGATGTTCCAGACTTCGTCGCCCTTGTCGCTGATGTAGTCGTGATCTGTATCAATCTCAATCAGCGGCGACTGCATCTTCCATGGCATGCCTGGATTGCGGCCAAGCGCGGTCAGCTCCGCCGCCCATTTCGCATGTTCGGCCGGATCATCATCTTCGCCTCCGTCCGACTGATCGATCGGATATTCGGCGAGTTCCTCCGTTGGAATCCTTGAACACCAGTATGCGACATGCTTTGGCGTCGATGTGTCATGCGGCACATTGATCGCGCGCTGCCGCGCCGGATGCTCTTCGTACGCTGGCATACAATCGCTCGGCGAATGAATGACCGTAGCACCCCAGCGGCGGGATTGTTTCAGAACGTCGTTCATGCGGGGAGCAAATTCTTCCAGTCGGCGCACGGCATTGAGGCAGTGATGTTTGTCCCAAACGTCGCAGACAATGATCGCAGTCTCCGCGGCCAGCCAGGTTTGCTGTGCCGTCGATCTTTCCCAAACATCGCTCCCGGTCACACGATGCTGCGATCGCAGTTGCAGTTTGAAATCGTCGCCATGGACCTGGTGAATGGCTGCGAAAAATGCGATCACGCTGAGCATGATTGCCGGCAAAAGAGTTGCGGAAGAATTCATAATCGGGACCTTCAGGCGATTGATCACACACGGAGACAACATCCGTGTGGTCAGTCTCGACGATCTCTGCGATGTTTGCAATTCGATTCACTCTGAACCGAGCGATGTATAGGATACGACCAAAATCTTCAACTGAATATCGTCACCTCGGCATATCGCCACGTCGGCAGAAACTGAAACTTGAACTGAGTTCACCCATTGATCCGTATTGCGTACGTCATCCCAACTCTCGACCACTCTGGTGCCGAACGACAGCTCACGCTGCTGGCCACCAGTCTGCCGCGCGAGACATATTCCGTCCGTGTGATAGCGTTGCAGCGAGGCGGGCCGTTTTTGAAGACGTTGACAGATGTCGGCATTGATGTACGAGTCCTGGGCAAGCGATTTCGCCTGGATCCATTGACCTGGTATCGACTGCGTCAGGAACTGCGGAGTTTTCAGCCTGACGTTGTGCAGTCGTTTTTGTTCGCGGCAAATTCGTACGTGCGTCTGCCGGGAGTCACACCGTCCGCGTCGAAAATCGTCGTGTCCGAGCGGTGCGTCGATACATGGAAGAGCGACTGGCAGTTGAGTCTTGATCGACGTCAGATTCGGAGGACTGATGCGATGACCGCGAATTCGAACAGCGTCGCCAACTTCTACGCCGGCATTGGAGTGCCGCGTGATCTGATTACAGTGATCCCGAACGCGCTGCCAATGGCCGAACCCCGCTATTCCAGGCAGGAGGCACGTGAGATTCTGGGGCTGGCGAATGAGCATAGGGTGGTCGGTTTTGTGGGACGTCTGGCACCGCAGAAGCGACTGCACGACGTGGTCTGGGCGTTCCAATTGCTGCATCAGCTGGTTGATAATGCCCGGCTGGTGCTGATCGGTTCTGGTCCGGGCGATGCGCTCGCGGAGTTGGCGACGAGCTTCCGGTTGCCGCGACCGCATCGTCTTTGCTGGACATCGTGAGGATGCGTCAGCGTTGATGGCCGCGTTTGATGCTTTCGTCCTCGGAAGTGATTTCGAAGGCATGTCCAACAGTCTGATGGAAGCGATGTCGCTTGGACTGCCCTGCATCGCCAGCGACATTCCCCCGAATCGGGAACTCATCATCGACGGCGAGACCGGGCTGCTGTATCCCGTAGGCAAGAGTCCGGGTCTGGCGAAGCTGTCAGCCATGGTGTTGTCGGATGTCGCACTAGCCGATCGACTAGGCAGAGCGGCACGCCAATGCATCGCCAATCACCACAAAGTGGAGCAATTGGTCAAGGCGCATGAATCGATGTATCAGCGACTTTTGAATTCTTCGGCTTCATGACTTTGGAGTTCACTTCCGCTCGCCGGTCACCCACTTTACCCAATTGCCCAAACTTCAGGCAAATGCCCGAGAGGACGTCAAAATAGAAGTTAAAACTTCAAGAATTGCACTCCCCAAACTGAATTTCTGTGGGTAGTCTAAGCCGCTCTGCGATCGCTGTGACTTTTCTGGTGAAATTGATCCGCAGGTTCACCTCACTTTGCACTATTTTCACGGAGGAGAAAAAATGCGACTTCAGCCACGGACAAGCCCTGAGACCGACCGCTGCATGGACTTGATTCAGCAGTTGGCCAGTGTTGTTGTACGCGAACTGTGCGTCGATGTTGGATTTGAGTCGGTTGTCCTGACAGGTCGTGCCGATTCATGGCACGGTAAGCAGGTTGCGACTTCGGCAGCACGCCGCATGTATCCAAAACATCGCATAGAAAATCTGCTGGAAGTCACCACGGTACGTTGAAATCGTATTATGTGATTTGATGGACACAATCGGGCCTGTGACGTAACTGAAGAACTCTCGTCCTTCAGTTACGTTGCAGGCTCTTTTTCTTGTCTGCCCAGAAGGCTGGTTACTGCGAGTCTTTGATCCCGGAGTCACGTGATTCATGACACAGGCCAGTGATTTTGGAGCGACCGGAGACGGAGTCACGGACGACACCGCAGCACTTCAACATGCCATTGATGAAGGCGTCGGCGAATTGGTCATCCCGCGAGGTGACTATCGCATCACGCAGTCCATCATGATCCGTCTTGCTGCGACGGGGCGCACCTCAATTCGAGGTGAAGGCGGAACCTGCCGAATTTTGATGCAGGGGCGGGGACCGGCATTTTCCTTTGTCGGCACACACGCAGCGTCGGCTGACCCAACGACATTTCGTGACTCCGAATGGACTCATGAGCGCATGCCGATGATCAGCCAGCTGGAAATCGTTGGTCAGCATGCCGAGGCCGATGGCGTGCAGATCGAAGGCGTCATGCAGCCCGTGATTACGGGAGTTCTGCTGCGCCAGCTGCGTCATGGAATCCGAATCACGGGGCGCGCCCGCAATGTCCTGATCAGTCATTGTCACATTTATCACAATCTTGGGGTGGGCATCTATCTGGACGGCGTCAACCTGCACCAGACGATCATCAGTGCATCTCACGTCAGTTACTGTCGGCTGGGTGGAATTAGGATTGAGCGCAGCGAGATCCGAAACCTGCAGATCAATGGCAACGACATTGAGTACAACACCAACGATGTGCACAAAGTTCCGGATGCAGACGGGATTGCGACGGCCGAAATTTGGCTGGATGCGAGTGAAGGCAGCATTCGCGAAGTCACGATCTGCAGCAATACGATCCAGGCAACGTATAGCCCCAACGGGGCGAACATCCGCATCATTGGTCAACCGCAGGAGCCCAATGCGAAAGTCGGCATGATCGCAATCAGTGGCAATCTCATTGGAAGTCAGTGGAATAATATCCACATTTCGTCGGCGCAGGGAGTGACCATCACGGGCAATACCGTATATTCCGGGCACAACCGCAATTTGCTGATGGAAGACTGTACTCAGATGGTTGTGGGCAACAACAGCTTTGGGCACAACGCGGATTACGGCGTCGAAAAAGAGCTCTGTACCGGAGTCACTTTCAGAAACTGTCGCGATTCAATCTTCACCGGGAATGTTCTGCAGGACTGCCAGAGCGGTGATCATTTGTTTCCGACCGCACCTGAACTGCAGCGTGAGGCATTGCTGGAAATGTTTGACTGCAGCAATCTGATCGTCAGCAGTAATCAGATTCTGGATTCCGCTCCTTACGGCATACGTCTCGACAATTGCAGAGACATCAACTTCAACGCGATGGTTGTAACAGACCGACGATCGCCGCCGTTGCAGAAATCGGCCATTTACTGGACCGGTGCAGTCGGTCGCAGCATGATCACCGCATCAACATTGGGGCCGTGTGTCGATCAAACGCTGATGGCGGACGAACCACCATTGATCGCCAACTGTCTGAAGTAGTCCCAGTCATCCTTGCACCTTGCTACCTTAATTCGGAGACGGACTTTCGGCCGTCCGACAGGTGATCACCACGCTTCAGTGTTTTGGCAGGGGAATGCTCAGCGTTTCCAGTGTGCGAGGTTGCGACGGTGATTCATTGCCTGAACCTGTGCCCGACAATACGGCACTACTCGAACTGATCTGATTTTGTCGTACAAACCCGCGAGTTGGCTCTGCGGTCTGTGATCCGGTGCGTTGACTCGGCAGCATCACCTCTGTCTCGCCAGTCGAGACCTTACGGCCATCATTCAGAACGATTTCCACTTTCATACCACAGTGGACCTGATCTTTTTTGTGGTTCATATAAGGAATAAAGACGCTGTAAGAATGTCCAAACGTTCCCTGACCCCGATGAGCTTCCCACGCATCAGGATCAAATGTAAACGTATGCAGCAATTCCAGATCGTCATCTGAATCTGCGCGGTAGTTGTCATATTCGTAGATGTTCACGGTGCCATGGACGCGTGCACCGGTTTCGCAACCCGAGCCAAAAAAAAGAATCTGGCCAGCGAACCCCCGTGCGTTTTTATCGTCAACGCCTTTACCGGTCGCCGGCTCCCAGAGTGCCACCACACGAGCGACATTTTTTTCGATTCGCGGATGGCCGACAAGGCTGCCGGGATCTTTCACCAATACCGCTGGATCGCGGATCAACGTGGTCGTAGATACGCAGCCTGAGAAGAAGACCGTCATCAGGATGGCAACTGCAGGGAGATGGAACGTTGAATCTTTCATGATGCAAATCCCGGGCAAACATGGTGGTCCGTCGCTCGTATCGCTCGCTGGTCCCACCCTGTGATGGTTGAATAGTTCATGATTCAATTCCGAAGCAGGAATGGTGAGACCACGCTGACGTTGATCGCTGGTCCCCCTTGCGTCACGGGAGGTTTGGATCCGGCTCCAGCATCTCTTCGATCTTCATGTCAGGAGTCAGAATTGTGCCTTCCTCCGGTTTCCAAAGTGGTTGGTTAGTCTGTCCTGGCACACTGTAAAGCGGACCATGAAGTTCCTCGGCGTCCGATTCGATAAAGTGCAAACGTTCTGTTTCGACCTGTTTGATCAGTTCCGAATCGATATCACTCAGCACAATCCGCGGTGTCAGAAAGATCAGCAGTTCCGTACGCTGCGTCCTTGTCTTGTCATAGCGAAACGCTCTGCCGACCACAGGTAAATCGCCCAGCCATGGCACTTTCCGTTCATCCGTTCCATCGGATTTGGTGATCATTCCGCCGATGACGATGGTTTGCCCGTTCGGAACATTGACCGTCGTCTGAGCCTGTGACTGATTGATGACAGGGGATGTGGTGACCACACCAGTCGCAATATCCACATTGGTCGTGACACCGGTTGGAGCGAGGGAGCTCTTGTCGGCAAAGACATTCATGGCAATCATGCCGTCCGGTGTGATGCGAGGCGTCACTCGGAGTGTAATACCGACCTGTTGGTAGGTAACATTTGAAACCGTGCTGTTATTGGTCTGTGAAAGACCTCCCTGGAGCGGGACGCTTTGTCCGACGGTTACGTACGCTTCATTATTGTGAGTTGCACGAACCTGTGGACGACTGAGTATCTGAACCGTTCGGCGTGATGCCAATGCTCGCAGCAATATGCTCACTGCATCCGACTGAGCCGAAAAGATGAAGCCGCCAAAACCGGCGTCGGCATTGTTTCGTCCAAGCGAAAAGTTACTCAACCCCTGAGTCGCCACGGTGCCCGGAGAAGTTCCCACGCCACTATTGTTACCCAACGGCCCGGTCGAGTTGAAATTCAAGCCCGGGGTTGTAGCGACGGATGTTGAAGCGCCGGTCGTGGTTGTCACTAGACTGCGGGCCAGCAGCAGAGGATCCTGCAAGCCAAGTTCAATCCCGAACTCGTCCGTGGAATCCAGCGTCACTTCCACCAGGAGGGCCTGAATGACAACTTCCGGCGGTTGAGCATCCAGCGCTTCAACGATCTGATTAATCTGATTGAAGTACTGCGGTGAAGCACTGACGATAAGCGAGTTACTGTTCAGATCCGCAGACACCAGGACTTCCTGGCGAATACGTTCAATGTTACTGAACAATTCGGCAGCGCTCTGCTGCAGATTCTGCTGCTGCGTCAGATAATCCAGTAAAGTTGCCGCCACGAGATCTGCTGCAGCGTTTCGTAACGGGATCACAGTGGTCAGCCGCTGACGTGTGTCGTCCGAGTCCAGTCGCAGCAGAATGGCTTCCACTACGCTCAGCGATTCGGCACTGCCGATGGCCAACACAGAGTTTGTGCGAATGTCAGGCGAAAAACGCAGCGGGATCAGGCTGCTCGATGAACCTTCTGTTCCCGCCAGTTGAATCCCAAGCTGCGTCTCCTGATTCGTGTTCTCGAACATTGTCGTCAGCGTATCGACCGACTGCTGGGCGTCTGCGTTTTTCAGAGTAAACACCTTGATCTCTGACGTTGCTCCTGGCGACTGATCTAATGCCTCAATCAATGCCTCCATCAGATTCATGCTGGATTCCGGAGCGGTCACCAGCAGACTGTTCGAACGTGCGTCAAAGTTGACTCGAACGTCGGCCAGAATTCCCGAACGAATCAGATCGCGGACGCCGCCAGTCGTCGTCAGGAATTCAAGTGCCACGGACTTGCTGGTTCGCAACTCCTGCGAACCCTGAGTCTGCCCGCCTGCGCCTCCGAATCCTCCCTGCCCGGTTGACGTTTGCTGCGGCGGATTGATGACGGCCTGAATCGCCTGCGAGATAGTCGCGCTCAGTTCCTCGGCAACCGCGTTCTTGAGCTTAATGACCTGCAGGCGATTCACTGAGCCCGGTTCATCTTTATCGATGCCTTCAATCAGCGTTTTCACTTCCGCCAGTTCGCTCGGCCGCCCCTGTACGATCACTGAGTTTGTGCGTACGTCAGCGATCGCCCGGACATTGGTTCCCAGTCCTGGACGTTCCGAGTAGAATGTAGTGAGCGCCGTGACCACTTGAGATGCGATCGCACTCTTCAATGCAAACACTTGAAATTCGAAGTCCGGTGAGAGCGGTTGATCAAGTTCTTTCGCCAGTTCCAGAATCGAAGTTCGTTCGATTTCAGACGAGATGATCAGGATTGCGTTTGGCTGCACGACGGGAATAAAGGCTGCGGCCTTGCGTGCCGTGCCGCCACGCGTACGAAGTTCCGTCAGTTGTTCGTACACGCTGGTTAAGAGCGTCGCAAAGGCTTCAGAGTCGATGTTCTCCAGAGTCAGAACGTGAATGGCAGGCAGCGATCCAACACTGATCTTCTCCAGGCGCCGGATGATCTCCTGAACCTTTTCGACATCCGCTTCATTGCCTTTCAGAATCAGGACGCCGATGTCCTGCATAGCCTGAATATTGACTTCGCCTCGCAGATTGATCGACGGATCGTCTTCATCTCCGGTTGCCTCCTGTCGTGGGCTCGTGCCGTTCGTCCCCTGGACCGTCTCGTCAGACATCGAGACGAGTTGATGGATCTGTTCGCTCAGCTGTTTTGCAGTCTCAGCTTTGATGCCGTTGTTCTGCAGTACCTTGACGGTTTTGTCACCGACAAATGCCGCAGGCTGATCAAGATCGGTCACCAGCTTTCGTAATTGCGGCATTCGGGACGCAGGCGCTTCAATCAACACACGGTTGGTTTCCTGATCGATGCCGATGCGAAAGTGCGGAGGCGCGGCTTTATTCGCCGCACCATCTTCTGCACGACCATAAACAGCGAACGTCGGAAAGCCGTCCAGGCCCTGCTTTTGCAGCTCCGCGCGCTGTTCGAAGACAACGTAAATGGTGCGAGCCAGATCGGCGGCCTTCGCGTTCTCGAGTTCGACCGAATTCACCGTCATCGGGCTCTCAAACGGTGTTTCAGACTGCTCGTCGGATACGACTCGACCTCCCTTTGAAACGGGCCTCACGGGGGGGCCGAAGTCGTCCTGCGTGCGACTTTGCTCGTCGGATCCGGCAGTCTGTCGAATGCGGCTCGGCCGTGTGCGTGGAGACGTCACAAAACCGGATATAGGACGTGAACTGTTGCGCGCCGGTTCAAAGCGATCAACGTTCGGATCCAGCAACGGCAGCGCCTGACCGTCATCCACAGCATCGTCGATTGTTCTCGATGCCGATGCCGAACGGATCAGCTTGTCCATGGACGACGATCGTTCATCGACGGATTCCGCTTCCTGCGCAAGTCTTGGACGAGCATACTCGGTGCGTGCTTTATCCAGATTCAAGACCACCAGAAACTGCTTTTGCCGCAGCAGCCGATAGCCCTGCGACTCAAGTTCGGTGTTGAGGATGCGAATGGCATCGTCCACATCGTAGCTGCGGCTGTCCTTCCGCGCGGCAACAGGCGGAACTTTATCCATCACCAGCGTCAGCTCGTTATGCTTCGCCAGATCCTGAAGGACGCGGTTCCATGTGGCATCGTAATAGTTGATGCGAAAGCCGTCCTCGATGTCATCGACATCGGATGTCTCCGTACCTTCCAGTGCCTGACGGAAGGAACGTGTTTCTTCTTCCGACGCGGACAATCCATTGTATCGATTCAAAAGCAGACAAATTGCGGTCGCTGACCCAAGAATTCCTGCTGCTAGCAAGCCGTGACGTTTCACCGGCGCATTCCTTTGAAAAAACAGGCTTTCAAAGTTCCCCAGACAGACAGCCATCCGATCCGTGCAGCAGAATTTGCCCTGCGTGACTTCCCAATCATTCACGCAACGCATCTTGCAGGAGGCACCGGGCGAGTTTGACTCATGGCGCGATTCTCCTGAATAGAGAGGATGGGCTGATCTTTCTGAGATATCGGACTTTGCGGGCTGGAACGATGAGTCAGGTTCTAACGGTTTTTCGGATTCCTCCTTTGGCGCAGCAAAAAACGCCGATTGATGCCAATCGGCGTTCGTGAATTTTTGATATCCATCGAAGTCGCAGAACTATGGACTTGCCACAACGGCTGCGTTTTCGTTGTCGTCAAGCGTCAGGGCGAGCGTTGTTGCAACCGCACCACCGATTAACAGGACGCCTAATGCAGTGCCCCAGGCACCACGATTCCCACCAGCGAATCCTTCGCCACAGCCTTCGCCGCACTGGCCGCGTACGACTTCTTCATCGACGACGATGGCCATCCGCGACAGGGCGGCCGGGGGAGCGGCTGTGTTACTCCAGAACCGCACCGACTGCTGCGAGGCACCAAGTTTCACAGTATGCTGGCCGTTTCGCAGCCCCTGTACGGCGAACTCGCCTTTTTCGTCGCTCACCGCGGTGGCAATGATCTGATCTTTATGCAGAACCTGAACTGGCAGACCAGAGGCAGGCAAGCCGCTGTGATTGAGAACACTGCCGATCAGTACGCCTTCCTGACCCAGCAGATAATCGGACGAGCGGATCACAACGGCCTCGGACGCTATCACGGGCGAACCGACCAGCATCACCGTTGCAAGTAAAAGACTGACACCGCCGCGAACTGAACTGAGTTTCATGTGATCTCCCCCAAAAAAATTGTTCTTTACCCTTGACCATCCAGTCAGGGCATGAGTCACAGCTGTCCGCAGCGATACTCGCAGTATCGCCATGACCAGCTCTCACAGTCATACCATTAGTCCCGACAGGACTGAGTTTTTCGTCGCTATCAAAACTTTCGGATTTTCGACAGATCCAATTCGATTCGAAAAACCACAATGTTCCGAACGGAGATACAATTCATCCCCCGCGTTCCGGTATGGAAAGCTGGGCGAACTCTGATGTGTTCAGATCATCTCGCATGAAAGTGAAACTGTCGTGGTACTTAAATGGTTTCAAACGCTCAGTCGCACTCTGCTTCCGGCGGCTGCCAGCCCCGACAGACTTTTGCGGCATTTTGAACGTCAGCGTGAGTTGCTTCAGCGTCAGTATTTTGAACTGGCAGCTTCCACCGGACTTCCGCGCGGCTTGCGGTGGCTGAACTGCGAATGGCTGCCAGCTCACATCCTGCTCAGTGATCGCACGACGCATCAGCCGAATCTGCTGGTTTCTATCAACCTGCGATTTGAGGCCATTGAAGGCAGTGATATGGAAGACGTTAGTGCCGTCAGTAATATCCGCGACGCATGTGCCGTTTTCCAATGGCAGGACAATGCCTGGACCACATCCGGTCGAACCCTGTTCAATATGAATCCTGAAGAGGCAAAGCAACGCCTCGCGGCATCATACGAGCCGATCTGATTGCCTGACGACTTTGTCTGACGGGCGTCAATCACGGGACGACGGCTGAGCCTGACGCAACGAATGACCACGAAGCGTCACCCGCACCACGAACAAAGTTCGCTGCGGAAATGTCAAATTTGAGACGCAGCAAAACCCCATGGAGAATGGTGAAAAGCAAAAAGCATCGCCGCGACTGGTTCAATTCCGGCCGTTCGATTGGCATCGCTCTGCCAAATCGTCATAGTTTCAACAGGCCTCGTGCCAATGCGATGATTGGATCGCGCTGGCAAGACCGCCCGCTACGTCAATCCATCAAATGTCTTCGGAGCCATTGCGTCGTGTGGATGCAGGCGAACCGAACATTGAAACCTCGAAAGTTAGTCCCATGGTTTTTCGTGCCTGCACCCTATTCCTGATCATGACCACAGCCTTTCCCGTCATTGCGCAGGATCCGGCTCCAGAAAAAAGTGAAGCTCCAAAATTGGAAACGACAATGGATAAAGCGAGTTATGCCATTGGATACAACATCGGCAAAGACTTTCGGAAGCAGGGGCTTGACCCAAATCCAACAGCTCTCGCCGCTGGCATCGCGGCAGCGCTGGCGGGGGAGAAGTCGGTCTTAACCGCCGAGGAGATCCAGGCCGCCTTCCAGGCAATGCAGGCAGAAATGCAGAAGAAAGTTGAGGAAAAATCCTCAAAGAACCTGGATGACGGCAAGGCCTTCCTGATAGCCAACAAAGCCAAAGACGGCGGGAAGGTGACAAAATCCGGCTTGCAGTATATTGTGCTGAAAGAGGGCACAGGCCCCATGCCGACTCGCGAGAGTACAGTTTCCACCCACTATCGCGGCAAGCTGATCGACGGCACGGTGTTTGACAGTTCTTACGAAGGCGATGAGCCGACGGAAACCGACAAGCCGGCCTCATTCGGTGTGACTCAGGTGATCAAGGGCTGGACCGAAGCGCTGCAGTTGATGAAAGTCGGAGCGAAGTACCGGCTGTTCCTTCCCAGTGAACTGGCGTATGGAGAAAATGGTCCTCCAGGCATCGGCCCGAATTCGGTCCTGGTTTTTGATATCGAACTTGTCTCCTCAATGGAAGGCAAAGCAGACAAAGTTGGA
Organism: Planctomycetaceae bacterium; assembly: GCA_037719765.1. Classification (GTDB taxonomy): domain Bacteria; phylum Planctomycetota; class Planctomycetia; order Planctomycetales; family Planctomycetaceae; genus SXXK01. Next base: position 10,801 of record JBBJME010000056.1, on the reverse strand, counting down.
AATCCAAAGTAAGCTCTGTCTGGACAGTTGATTGAACATGAAGCCCGGCACTCGAAAGAGTCCCGGGTTTTTTCGTTTGCCCGGCGTCAGGAACCAATAGCCAAATGGCCCGGAGGGTGCTCCGCACTATTGGTTCCAGACCCCTTTTTTAAAGTCCAACGGACGCTGGCGTTTGGAGTTCGAGCGATGGAATTCGTCGAACTCGGACGGCAGCAGAGCGAGCAACTGTTCGATCGACAATGAATGCAGATCCCATGTCAGATCGAGCTGACTCAGGACATCCGCAAAGCGGCGAGGACTTCCGGGGCTTTTAGCGATCAGTCCGGGGCGATTGCGTCCATTGGCCGCGTCATAATAGAGACGCGTAGCAACTCCCACGACGGCGTTGCAGGTGACGAGCGATGGTCGTGAAGCAATCAACGGTACAAGTGCTCCGGGTTGAGCCGGCGTGCCACACAGCAATGACATGGCGCGCCGCGGCTCGTCGCGATGAGCCCGATAGATCTGAAAAGGGCCAGCCAGAAGATGACGGCAGGTTCTGCGAGGGTCTTCCAGATCGGCTAGCCAGCGAAATCGATCGCCGGGAACCCAGCGATCCCGCACCACAGGGCACAGGGATTCAAACCAGTACAAAGCCAGCCAGGACCAGAATCCACCATCGGCGCGGAGTGTGGACGTATCCTTTCGCAACATGCGACTCAGGTGTTCGGCAATTTCGAGGCGTGAACGAAACCGCCGCACTTCCGCTTCAATCTCCATGTCGATCGGTTCAGACGTTCCGGATTCGGTGAGCAGGTCCAGCGGAATCCGCAGGATGGTTCGCAGGGACGCAAGAAACGCATCAAACTGTTCGATTCCTGATTGGGTAAGTCGGCGCGCCAGCGTGATGAAGACCGAACCACTCAAAGCCAGATATACTTCTGCACAACCCACCACATCGCCGAAGCACCAGTAGGCCAGCGATGTCTTGCCGCAATACAAATGCACGGTCACTTCCACACCGATGCGTTGTGGAGGAAGTTCCTGTCCTTCGTTTGCTTCCGCGGTCAGTTCAAAAGCGGTTCCCAGTTCTGTGTCGGTGGTTGAACGCGTCGCAACTTTCGTGAGATGGCATTCGAATTCCTTTTCCGGCTGCGACGCCAGCTTGAATTCTCCTTCAAGTTCGGGAGACTTGCCCTCGGCAACAAGTTCACGCTGCGCCCTCAACAGGTGCCCCATCCGTTTCTCTTCGACCAGCAATTCCATGTGCCAGGGGCCTTCTTCGTTCATGATGTCAAACAGGTGATCTCCGGCGCGAACCGGACGATCTTCGAGAAGCTGGCGGAGCTGAAAGTCCGGAATTCTGCCGTCGGCCAGGGCCTTAATGGTGAGTTTTTCTTCCCTGCGCTTCTCCAGTTGCGCCAGTTGCTGTGCGGCGACCTTGCCGTCGCCGATGATCCGCGGCCTTTCCACTTCCAGACGTTTGACAGTCGCCACCGCACTGCCCTTCTGCTCGCCTTCTTCGGATCGCTCCTGAAATTCTGCCGTGCGGATTTCATTGACTTTCGCAAGCAGCATGTTTCTCTGTTTTTCAATGGTGGCTTTTGCCTCTTCGATCTGGCCATCCAGTTCGTCATTCTGGAGTACGATCAGAGTGTCGCCTTTCTGAACCAACTGATCGGGGGGGATTTGAATACCTTTGCGGGTGATCAGCCCGTCGTATGTTGCAAACACAGCCGTCTGTTCGACCGGCATCCATTTGCCTTCGGCCTTGACAGGATATTCCAGCCGATACAACACCATCACCGCCACCAGCCCGGCGACGCCCAGCAATACGGCCGCCGAGATCGCCAGCTTTCGCCCGCGAAACCACTCCGTGCCCTTTCCCATCAGTTTCCACAGACTCAGCCCGAAAATACGTCCGTGCTGTCGAGCGTTCCACAAAGCGGCTCCAACGTGATCTGCCACGAGTTCTGCTCGCTGTTCCAGTTGCGGCAAAGGTTCCGATTCTGCGATCTGTTCGATTACCAGACACCCGGTCGCTTTCTGTCGCTTCTTGCGTCGTTCGCGATCTTCCTCTTCGCCCTGCTTACGGACCATGGCTTCGTTTTCGAACATCGGCACCAGCATGACCATGCGGGAACCGCTTTCCTGCACAAACGCCGCCAGAGGTTCTTCGATCTGTGGTGCCAGTCCTGCGACTTTGCCGGTGTAGACCAGTGTCTCACCCATCTCGATCACACGCCGCGAGAGCTTTCGCATGGCGACGATCAGATTCGCTCGCGCGTTCACGCTGCTTTGCCCGCTGACAGCTCGGATCCTGAAACTGCGTCCCTTGCGAATCGCGACACTGACGCGATCACAGCCGAGCAACGCGCGACTGTCACTGGCGGCAGCGTCAGCGACTTCATCTTCCCGCAGTGAACGCTGAAGCCGCAGTGAGAATTGTTCGAAGTCGGTCCAGAACTGATTCTTCAGGTCTGCATTGTCTTCCACGTTGCGCCGGCGACCTTCCAGAAATCGTGACGCATATCCGCACATCTGCTCCAGAAACTGCATGTATCCCGACTGTGCCTTGAGCGGAACATCCGGACGCTGAAACAATTCGACGACACCAACGCACTTTTTTTCTTTATGTAGTGCCGACAGGACGAGAACGTGTTCGGTCGGAAGTTTCGCTTCTCCACCGTGCGTCAGTGTGCGGGCTTCGCCCGTCTGCATGACGTCGATCAGCAATTTTTCGTTGAGTCCCAGCGCGCCGGGCGTTTCACGCAGCCCGGTGTGTTCCAGATTCAATTGAGCTGCCAGGTTCAGCCGACCGGATTCGTCCAGCAACCAGGCGACACCCGCGCGTGCCCCGACAGCCGTGACCACCCGCGTCAGGAATTCCTGAAAATAGACCGGAGCCGGAAGCTCCTGACCGGACATTTGCTCAATCTCGCGTGCCAGCTGCATCACGCGTTCGCGAACTTTTTTCAGGTTTTCGTCAGAGGGAACTGGTTCTGTCATGAAAATCGTCCGTTGTACTTCAAAGGGTCGGCTGTATGCTTACAGAATGATGGGTCGTCACTGTGCGGAACTCGGGGCGCGTTTTACCAGAATCCCAGGTTGTCTCGACGGGGAAAACTGACAACTCCAACACAGTTCGCCCTGATCACCGGGAAAACCCGGATTGTTCATGTGTTCCGAAACGCGGTCAAGTCCTGTGATCCGCTTGCCTGCCACAGTTTGACACCGATTTCCGTTTACGCCACCGCGTGCGAAGAATAGGCAGAATTGGTAACCTTCCGTCGGATTTGTGACTTCTGGGGCTGGAAAAGGGGTCAGGAACCAATAGTTCGGAGCACCCTTTGGGCCATTTGGCTATTGGTTCCTGACCCCTTTTCCAATTCTGCAACCTGCAGCAGAATGAGACGATTATGACCTGTCGAACGCACGACCGCGGTTGCTCGGATTTATCACCTTTGGTCGATACGGTTTCTCAGCGCTCGGTACCATCCGTTGATCGAGGAATCCATCCGACGTCAATGACCGGGCTTTGCCTGCTGTTGTTTTTCGCGGCCGGTGCCGCTGCTGCGATCGGCGATGACTCCCCCGGAATCGCCAAAGAAGTCTGCATCGTGCAGGATCCATTGATTGCCGAAGCCAGCGGACTTGCGGTCTGTCGCACGACAAAAGAGGCCGTCTGGATGCACAATGATTCCGGTGACGTGCCGCGATTGTTTCTGGTCGGTCTGCAGGGAACCACGCTGGGCATTGTGAATGTGAAGGGCGTGACGGCCATGGACTGGGAAGATATGTGTTCTTTCGAACTGGAAGGCGAATCATGGTTGCTGATTGGCGACATCGGAGACAACCAACGTGTGCGCGGAGCGACCTCTCCACCGTGCCAGCTGCTGTTATTGAAAGAACCAAAGCTCAAGCGGGTCAGTTCGTCGAATGTGACGGCGGAATCAACCGTCGAGGTTGTGCGCACAATTGAATTCCAGTTTCCTGACGGCCCACAGGACTGTGAAAGTCTGGCTGTCGATACGGTGTCCGGCACAATTCTGCTCGTGACAAAGACCGATCCCCTCCACAGTGCGTTGTACTCGCTGCCATTGACAATTTCGACGGGCAAGGAAACACTGACCGCTGAACGACTCGCGCCGCTGGGTGTCACGTATGCAACTGCGATGGACGTTTCCTCCGATGGCCGTCGACTGGCCATCGTGAATATGTTCAGCGGCGTGATGCTGACGCGCGATGACCCAAAAACAAAATCCTGGGCAGACGCGTGCCGCGAATCCATCACGGTGTTGACACTTCCAATCCGCAAACAGGGGGAATCCGTCTGCTTTACTGCCGATGGCAACTCACTGTTGCTCAACAGCGAGGGCAAATCACAGCCGCTGTGGCAGGTTGGATTTGGAACGGAGCAATAGAACCTGCTCGGGGAGTTCCGCCGGTAATGAGACATCTGGCGACGGAACCGATGGCGACGGAACCGATTGTGAATTTGATTGCCGGTTGCCCTGCGTGGCAGCGAAAATGCCTCCGGCCACGATCATGGCCAACAGAATTGCGAGCAGAATTTTCCAGATGCTGTAGGGACGTTCGCCCTGAACTTCTCCCGTGGCGGCATTGATGAAAACCTGAAATGTCTTGTTGTTGTGTTTGTAGGCCAGCAGCCAGACTGGCAGCAACAGATGTTTATACGTCACCGCGTCATAGCGACTGTTCACGGAACTCACAACCTGCGTATCGCCGCCGATCCGCTGACAGACCTCTCCGTGAATCGCGGCATCGATCCGTTGCCTGCCATCGACAAAGCAGGCATCCAGTTCGATGTCGTACGTTCGTGCCATCAATCCGGCGAGCATCTGCTGATCGAACGTGACAACCTTAAGTAATGGCCACGGTTCCAGTGCCAGCATGAAATCCCTGCGAAGCCCCGTGTTTGCCAGCACCAGCACATCGTCAAAGAATCGTTGAAAATCACCGCTGGCAGGATACCACCGCGTCCGGCGTTCGGTGCGTCGATTCTTTCCAGTCCCCACGGTGACGTAATAATGTTCGCCGCGTTGACCAGTGTAAGCCGTTGACGTCATTGAGTCGAACGTATAATACGACAGATAGACGCCGTTGAATTTCCCTGTTGCCCCGTCCTTACGAAGGCTGTTGGGTGCAAACCAGCGTGAATTCACCCACTGCGTCAGATTCTGCTGTGCATGATTGTGATCAATCTGAAACGGCAGCACACCATCGACAGGAATACGATGCGTTTCACTTTTATGCGCCTTTTCAAGCTGCATCGGCGATCCACAGTACGGACAGAACGTACTCGTCAACGTGCCATAGAATTCCACATTGCCTCCACACGAATCGCAGCGCAATTCGCGGTGTGCAGATTCCGCTTCGGCTGCGTCCGGATCGGCCTTGACCTTTTTGGCCTGCGCTTCCTCACGCCATTGCCGGATGCGTTCGAGCATTGCGTGGAAGTCCTGCTCCGGCAGTGCGCCTTCCAGTCGTCGTTCGATCTTTTTGACGTGTCCGCAATGCGGACACTTCATGGCCTGTTCGCCGATATGGAATTCCAGGTCCGAACCGCAGGATTCGCAGGGAAAGATTCGCCCTGCGCCGCCGTCAAAGGTCTGACCCACTTGACCGGTGCGGACGTCTTTTCGGAGAATATCCAGCGGACCATCCGAATCAGCATTACCGATCTGCTCCGGCATGGCCGCCGAAAACTGCCGTTTGTCAGGTTCGAGTGTCATTGAATTCCAGCCCGAGTTCCTTCATATCCGCCCACGAGGCAAAAGGGTATCAGGTGTGCGGTCGGATGTCAGTCGTCGCTTCAATTCACCATTTTCAGGGCATCATTCATTGTGCCCACATAGATCATGGCGATCCGGAAGATGAAGAAGATGATGAGAATCACAACCGCCAGCCAGATCGCTCCGCTGAAGAAGACCGTCAGGCGGTTCATGGCGCGGCGAGCCTCGTCGTCGAACAGATGACTGAGTCGATCCAGCTGTTCTGGCACCGTGCCCGTTTCTTCGGCTGTCGCCACGACCTGCAGATATTCCCTGGGAAATAACTGCGACGAGGTCAACGCGTCTGTCAGGGTTTCGCCCTCTTTCATTTCCTGCCAGATCAGCGGTTCTGCCGCGACGAACGCTCCGTTGGCGGTGGCTTTCAGACTGCATTCCAATGAAGGGCGAATGCTCATGCCAGCCTGCTGCGTCAGTGCGAAGCACCAGGAAAACCGTGAGATCGCAAACGACTGCATGCACTTTCCTATCACGGGGACGCGCAGCAGCAGCGGATGCAGCGCCATCTGGCCAGCGGTATTGTTCGCCACAAACTTCCATGCAAACACACCGAACCCGGCTGCAGCCAGCCAGCTCAGAAACCATGTGGCCGAGCCAGAAGTTCCGTAAAGTCCAAGGCCCAGCACATCAAACGGTTTTCCGTCGGCCTGAGCCGGCAGAATTCCGAGGATAAAAATTAACAGACCCACAATGCCGATCGCAGCGACCAGCTGAATGACGGGCCAGGCAATCTGAGCCCGGAATTCGCGAACCTGCGTGACGCGGGCTTCATAATATCTTGCCAGCGAAGCAAAGACTTCCGGTGCGGTGCCTGTCAGCTCACCGACGTTCACCAGATCCCGAAACAAAGGTGGATACAATTCGCCCTCGGCACCAATTGATTCCGCAAGTGATGAACCACTGGCGATGGCTTTCTGGGCTCGCTGCGCGCTGGCGGCCAGTCGGGAGTCGCTGGACTGCTGCGACGACGTTTGCAGTGATTTTCGAACATCGACCCCGGCTTCCAGCATCCGAGCCATGGACCGGCTGAAAGCGCCCAGGGCCTGCGATGAAATCTGACGACTGCGAATCATGTGGAAGTTCCATGGCGATAAATTTATCGGTCAGATCGGACTGATCCGTCGGATGTTCGCCGACGCCGGTCGCGCAAACTATTCAGCCTAACCAGGCCCTGGCGTGGTCACGGCCTTTTCCACTTCATCGAGCATCTGAGCTCTGCGGAAGGGCTTATAGAGCACTGCCTTCAATCCTTCCTGCCGTGCCTTCACAATCGAATGAGAGGCATCGTATCCAAATCCGGTCATCATGATGATGGGCACATGGCTGTTAATCTCACGAAGTCGCCGGAAACATTCGTAGCCGTTGGCATCTGACAACCGAATATCTGTCAGCACCACGTCATAATGATAATTGCGGAGCATCGCGCAACCTTCAGTCGCGTTCTGCACGGCTTCGACTTCGCAACCCATCTGCCCCAACAGGTTATGAGCCTCATCGCGGGCGGCGGAATCCTGATCAACCACAAGCACGCGCTTACCCATCAGTGCTTTTCGCGGAGGTCGCTGGGGCGTTGTCTTGTTGAGCGGAATTGCCGTGTCTGATTTTCCCGGCACGCTGCCGACAGATCCGGAAATCTTGCGAACGCGATCAGTGATCAGATGCAGGCGATCGCAAACGTCGGGATCGTGCCCGATGTAGCGTTCCAGAATCCAGGTGGCGGCATTGAGGATTTCATCGGACGGCTTGGAGATTTCACGCCGGAGGCGGTCAGAATTCTCGGTCACAACCGTGACTTTTTCAGCGGCCAGCAGTTGCAGCTGATTGAGTGAACTGGCCACAACGCGACTGAACAGAGTGAGGAAGTCCAGATCGGTCTGATTGAATGAGAGCGTTCCCGGACTTTCTACGTTGAACGTGCCCAGCACGGTATCTCGAATCATCAACGGTACGGTCAGCGAACTGCGGGCATCACTCGCACCTCGCAGATAGAGCGGATCGTTCTGCGTGTCCGAGCACAGATAGCTGCGTTTGCTGAACGCGACAAAACCCGTGACACCGTTCCCGCTTTCCAGTGCGTATAACGTTCGCACCGCGGCCTCAGGATCCATTCCGTCTTCCAGCAACGGAAGTAGTTCATGGGTTTCCGGATCGTTGAGTCGAATCTCGAATGTATCGTAGCCCAGAATCTCCTGAGTGAACTGCAGGATTTGATCCTTCAGCAACATGACACGTTCTTCGTGACTCATCGCAGTCACTTCTTCCGTCGTCAGGTTGCCCATCTCCAGACCCGCGCGGTAAATTGCGTCCTGCTTCTGCTTTTCCAGAACCTGTTTGGTGACATCCGCACTGTGAGAATCATGGCTGGCTTCCTGTCACCTTCCAGGTTGATGGCCGTTCTTGCCAGTCTCAGTCCCAGCGAACTGCGGTCTTCGCGACGCACTGTCAGCGACGCGGCTTCACCGGAACTCGCCGGGATCGCGATCCGTCGAAGGTCTGTCCCGTCCGCCGGGCGAATGGTGTCCTGCAATCGCTGTCCCACGATGTGTTCTGACGTTCGCAGCAGCTGGCGAAAAGTGGTGTTGTGCCACAGAATGTTGAGATCATCGTCCAGCAGCACGATCCCGTCCGGCAGAGCGCTCAGCAGGCCCATCGCGCAGACCTGCAGGTCGGACATCAGTTGTCGTTCGGAGCCATCGATCACAACATAATCCGCTGAGGCATCCGGAAGTCTGACGTCGCTGGCGGAAATCACGTCCAGTTTTTCGCCGGTCAGTTCTTTGATCTTCGGAACAGTGGAGGCGGTTTTCCCAATCACCAGCATGCGCTGACGAGATTCGGTCATCTGACAAATCCTTGAAGCCCGTTTCGGCACGCTGCGGAATGAATCGGCAAACCGCGGAATTACAATCCCGTGTCACCTCAGACGCCATTGCCGGAAAGACAACGATGAAAGCGCTGCCCATACCGGATTCTGCCCGTTGACCGTCCGGACTGCAAGAAGGATTTGCATTCTCCCTCAAACCCGGAAATCCTCCTGCTTTACAATGCAGGGAGATTTTACACAGGCTTCGCCAGCAGTCCGCACGCTGAACGGACGCGTTCCAGAACTTCCTGAGCCTTCGCGCGAGCCCGATGAGCACCTTCGCGGAGAATATCTTCGACAACATCCGGTGTCGCTTCCAATTGCGTGCGGCGTTCAAACGCGTCGCCCAGTTGTGTGATCGCCGCCAGATACAGTTTTTCCTTGGCTTCGCCATAGCCCATGCCGCCCGCGCGATAACGTTCCGCCAAAGCTGCCTGTTCTTCCGGCGTGGCGAACAGTCTGTAGAGTTCAAACACGGAACAGGTCTCCGGATTCTTCGGCGATTCCATCGCTGTCGAATCCGTTTTGATCGACATGATGACCTTCCGCAGCTTCTTTGGTGTTTCGAAGATTGGGATCGTGTTGTTGTAACTCTTGGACATCTTTTCACCGTCCGTCCCCGGCACTTTGGCGGAATCGTCCAGCACGTAGGCCTCGGGCAAATGGAGTGTCTCGCCGTACATTGCATTAAATCGCTGAGCCAAGTCGCGCGTCACTTCGACATGCTGAATCTGATCTGCCCCGACTGGCACGGTTGTGCTGTCGTAAATCAGAATGTCGGCGGCCATCAAGACAGGGTAGGTGAACAGGCCAGCGTCGGCTGCAATGCCTTTTGCTTTCTTGTCCTTAAACGCGACGCATTTTTCGAGTAAATGCATCTGCGTGATTGTCATCAGCAGCCATGTGAGTTCCGTCGTTTCCGGCACATCCGATTGACGAAACAGCGTGGCCCGCTTCGGATCCAGTCCCAGGGCCAGCAGATCCAGGGCGGCATCCTTCACATTCTGCCGCAGGACATCCGGTTCACGAATCGTCGTCAGTGCGTGCAGATCTGCAATGAAATAGAAAGACTGCTCATGCCCCTGCAGAGCGATATACTGCCGAATGGCCCCGAAGTAATTGCCCCAGTGAAATCGTCCAGTGGGTTGGATGCCGGAAAGAATCTTCATGGATAAGTGTCGTTTGTGCTTTGTGTACGTTGGACATTCATGTCCGACATGCTGTCAGCAAACTTTCCTGTTGGGAGAATTGGTTGAGCGGCCCAATAACTTTCGTAGAGATTAATCTAAGCAGCCGTCGTTTTCAGCGTTCCGACAATTTCCTCAACGCTGTCAGCCCCCAGAGTCTGCAATGCGGCAGGAAGTTCGCGAATAAGCTGATTGGCCAGGCCGGGATTATAGAAGTTCGCGGTGCCGACCTGGACGGCCGTCGCGCCAACCAGGAAAAACTCCATGACATCGTCGATCGACTGGATCCCGCCAATCCCGATGATCGGGATTTTCACCGCCTGAGAAACTTGCCATACGATTCGCAACGCGAGTGGCTTGATGGCCGGGCCACTCAGACCTCCCAGCACATTCCCCAGCACCGGGCGTCGTCGCTTCCAGTCAACGGCCATCCCTTGAAACGTGTTAATGAGCGAAACGGCATCAGCCCCGGCATCGGCCACGGCCTGGGCAATTGGTATCACACTGGTGACGTTGGGAGTCAACTTTGCGATCACGGGAATATCACATGCGCCGCGAACTGCGGCCACGACTTCCGCCGCCAGCTCCGGATTCGTTCCGAAATCGACGCCGCCGGAAACGTTCGGACAGGAGATATTCAGTTCAATCGCCGCCACGCCTGAGCACTCATTCAGCACGCTCGCCATCCGCCGAAAATCGTCGTTTGTCTTTGCTGCGATGTTGACGATGATTGCCGTCCCAAGGCTGGTGAGATACGGCAGTTTTTCGGCCACAAACTGGTCAAATCCGTCGTTGTCCAGCCCAATGGAATTCAGCATGCCGCCGGCCGTTTCGACCGTACGCGGCGGCGGATTCCCGGGACGCGGCTGCGGCGTCACCGTTTTGGGAACAATTCCGCCCAGTTTGGTGAAATCCACAAAGGCCGTCATATCCATTGCATAACCAAAGGTTCCCCATTC
>JBBJME010000215.1:0-12308 GCA_037719765.1 Planctomycetaceae bacterium | reverse complement strand
TTCAACAGCATCCATAGTCAAATACATTGTGACGAAGATCGCGAAACCAGGCGAAGCCTTCGTCGTCTGCGAAGCCACCGGCGGCTACGAACGTACGCTTGTGAAAGCCATGCAGACAGCTGGCATTGCTGCGTGTATCGCGAATCCGTTTCAGGTGCGGCAGTTCGCCGAGGGAATCGGTGTGCTGGAAAAATCTGACCCGATTGATGCAGGCAAGCTGCGTCAATTTGGAGAGATTGTTGACCTGCAGCCGACTGCCCCGAAGTCTGCCGAGCACGAACGCCACGAAGCTCTGGTACGACGACGAGAACAGCTGCTGACCCTGATCAGCATGGAGAAAAATCGGCGAGCACAATCGTACGACCCGACTGTCACCGCGATGATTGATAAAATCCTTAAAGTGATGAAAACACAGCAGAAATCGGTGGAAACCGAGAACGAAGCGATGCTGAAAACGGAAGCCGAAACAAACCCTGCTGTTGCCGTCATACAAAGCGTTCCGGGAATCGGCCCGGTGACGACATCCACATTGATCTGCGACCTGCCTGAACTCGGCAAATTGAATCGCAGTGAAATTGCGAAGCTGGCCGGGGTCGCTCCCATCGTGAATCAGTCCGGAAAGCGGGATAAACAGCGATCCATCTTCAGAGGCCGCAGTCATGTTCGCCGCGTGCTTTATATGGCAGCGCTGGTCGCGACCCGACACAACCCGGTCATCAAAGCGTTCTACACGGGACTGATCGCTCGCGGTAAGGAAAAGAAAGTGGCATTGGTCGCCTGCATGCGAAAACTGCTGACCATCCTGAACTGCATGGTTTGTAACAACGAAACCTGGCGCACAGAAAAAGTGGTGACCGGCACATGACCGATCACCACACGTGCTCGATGCATCGATTGACGCACCGGCGATTCGACTATCCCTCAGCAAGTTGCGTCTCCGCAGAGCTTCCGTCCGTTTTGTCGAACACCGCAATCCTAACAACTGATTCACTCCAAAACCAGATAATCACTCAAAAAGAAATTCAGATTGAACACCGGCGCCATGCCTCAAAAAATCTCGGGGGTTTGGGGGCTGGCCCCCAACTACTCTGGCAAGACTTCCGCCACCGTTCATTCACGCCTTCCACAACAAATGTATTCAAAATTCTACTATTTTGAATCTGCTACTTGATCCAGTTTAAGACCGTCGCTGACCCCTTTTCCAAGCCTTGACAGAGCACTAGTTTATCAATAACGATCTCAAGAAGTCTTTCGTTCTGCGCAAGAAAAACGCCAGGCTGACGAGAACTCGTCAACCCGGCGACGTTGAACGTGATCATGGAACCATTGTCATGGCAAGGATCATGCCTAGAAATTGCCTGCCGTAATGCCACCAGACATGTTTCCGAGTGCCTGCCACACAGGCAACCCTATCGATTTTCCGATCTTATGCGCTGAACCATCGGCAAGTCCCACAATGCATGTGTCGCCATGGGAAGAACCAGCCCACTCCCAGTCCAGCATTTGATTTGGCCCGGCCATTGTAGAAAACATATTTGCAGCTCCTCCCCATGCCCACCCATCGCTTGCAATCTGTTGCGGCTGACGAATCACTGCCTGCCGCAGCGGAGAAAATCGCTCTGCTTCGCTGACCATTATCGTCTGAGAAGTTCCATCCTTTATGTCACCCATCCGAACAGAACTGTTCACGGTGAAAATACCGATGTTACCGCTCAGCTGATTGTAGTTATTTGCAATAGTCCGGGGCTGAGTCGTTGAATACTGAATCTGTGCGGGAGTCAAATCGTATGCTGCCCGTTGCCCGCCTGGCGGCAGCGAATGATCAAACACGAGTCCCGAACCTGCACAGCCAGCATAATCCGTACCGCCCGTCATCAAGGGCCCGGATGACAACTGTGTCTGAGAGTACGTGTCGAGGTAAATATTGTGCGAAAATTCATTGGTACGCCCCAGTTTTGACCGTCGTGAAGGGCAATAGAATGAACCGATTTCATAAGTTGCAGGAGCATAGCCGAGCGTATTAAGCCACACCGGATCATTCGCACGTTCCGAGTTGTTCCAGACGTTGTAGTAGGGTTTCCATTGCTGGTAAAGGTTGTCCTGTTCGATGTAAGCCAGGATGTGGAACATCCAGCTCATGCCGTGCAGGCCAAGGCCATTTCGATTATCCGTTGCTTCTGTAGGATCGGTCAAACGAGCGCCATTCGGCGCGAGATTCTGGTTTGAAGGCTGCCGAGTCACAATCAAACCAGGCGGAAACGCATTGTGTGTATCGTGGTAATTGTGCAACGCCAACACCAACTGCTTGATGTTGTTTTCACAGCGGGTGCGATTGGCGGCTTCGCGAGCCTTTTGTACCGCTGGCAGCAGGATTGCCACAAGGATAGCAATGATGGCAATCACGACGAGGAGTTCAATCAAAGTGAACCCCCGCGTCCCTGGACGAAGAGAACGCATAAAAAATCTCCCTCACTGAATGCGGTTAAAAGATGACTCAGCAAACGACCAAACTGCCGGAAACACACTTACATTGCATAGTAGCAGGATCCCTGAACCATGCCATCTTGTTCATTTTTTTCAGTTCTAGCACATATCATTCCCGGAAATTTGTGCATCTGGTCAAAAAACCCGATGATTCTTCAACATTCCAGCTCAATGTTGCTCATACAGGCGGATTCCGAGCCAGGCGGCACAAGATCGCGGCTCCTTCACGGATCAAATCGTCTTCCGCCGCGAACGAAACGCGAAAATGTGTGTCTGACGGACTGAACACGTTGCCAGGAATGATCAGCACATTGTTTCGAATTGCTGCTGCCACGAATTCCGAACCGGTTCCCCAGGGTGCTTTCAGAAAAAGGTAAAATGCTCCTTGACCGCCGTGGATTTCGAAATCGTCTTTGAGCAGACTCACAATCAGTTCTCGCTTGCGACGATAATCCTCCACATTGTCCTGCAAATCGATTTCCCACGCGGTCACACCTGCCCACTGTACCGGATGCGGCGCGCAGACAAATGTGAACTGCTGAAGTTTGAGCATCTGCTGAATGACGTATTGAGGTCCATGAATGTAGCCCAGCCTCAATCCGGTCATCGAATGCGATTTACTGAATCCGTCGATCACAATCGTGCGATCATTCCATTCCGCGGGGCTGTGGAACTTTTCGTCGTAGCAAAAGACGCGATAGATTTCGTCGCTGATCAGTGCCACATTTTTCTCTGCCGCCAGTTCAGCCAGTGCTTGAACCTCCGCTGCAGATGCGACAGCTCCTGTCGGATTCGCTGGGCTGTTGAACAGAATCACCTTGGTTCTGGGAGTAATGGCCCTGCGGACATCCTCAATCCGAATTCTGAAATCAGGATACGTGGAAACCTGAACCACATTTCCGCCAGCCAGAGTGGTTAAGTGCCGGTACATCACAAACCACGGGTCGAATACAATCACTTCGTCGCCGGGATTGATGAGCGTGCAAAGTGCCAGCATCAAAGCACCACTGGTGCCGGATGTGACGAAGACTTTTCGATCCGCATGGTGATAGCGTTCGTCAATATCATTCTGCAGCAGATTCAGCAGAGGCGCAATTCCCTGAGTCTGACTGTAGGCATTTTTCCCGTCCTGCACGGCTTTGCACAAAGCGTCTTTGATGGGTTGAGGCGTGTCGAAATGGGGCTGACCGATGCTCAGGTTGATCGGCCTGGTCATCGTTGCCGCGAGGTCAAACACCTTCCGAATTCCAGACGCATCGATCCTGTGCATCCGGTCGGCAATCCACGATTCGCTCACAAGCCACTTTCTTTATCTTTGAATGAAGTCACAATCACGATTCCATTTCACGTCAGTGAATTCTGACGACCTGGATTCAGCCCTACAAGCCGCCACAGATTAAACAATGCATCCGACGTACTTCGAAACTCTCTTTGATCCCCACGGTTTTTCGGGGAAATGGCCAGCTCAATTTGCGATTGTGACGGCATGGGCCACGACCGGAACGTGCTGGTCGCAGGCGGCGAATGATGAGGCAGACAGAAATCTGGAATTGGAACTGCAAAGACGTGGTTGCTGGCAGCACCGCATCACAGGGTATTCTCCCACAACCAGACACGCGGAGCCGGGATGGGCGGCAGAATTACCATTTGAAGTCGCCTGTGAGCTGGGACAAATGTTTCTGCAGGATGCCCTTTATTTCGTCGATGCAGATCACTTGTACGTCACACATTGTGATGGGCAGCGACGGAGAATTTATGTCGGTGAATTCCGGCGTCGCTTGCGATCACGCTTGCATTGATGGATCGGGTGGCCGAGGCTGGACGGAGCGGAGCGAAGGATGGCGTGAGGTTTCGGGCTAGCGCCCTCCAACACCGGCCACCCATCAATTCATGAGTGACAGTGCCCTGGCCCATTGGCACTTGGTTTAGAAAGTAGCCGACACTTTCCAGGTGCCGTAGCCCTTGAAAATGCTCGAATTGTCGGACGGCACATTTGACTCATACGTACGGTCTTCAGATGCTGTGCCATTGTTTCTGCGGTCGTCGAAAAGGAACCTGTGATGTCCGGGGCAAAAATGGTCGTGTTCGTACATGGCTGGTCCGTCAAAAGTACAGACACATACGGACGTTTGCCGGACCGGCTGAAGAATGAGGCATCGGATGCCGGCCTGGACATCGACGTGACCCACATCTATCTGAGCAAGTACGTCAGTTTCCGGGATGAAGTTCGGATGGAAGATATTGCTCAGGGCATGGAATCGGCGATCGCTGACGAACCCGATCTCAAGACAGCCATAGATGCCGGCACAAAGATGGTTGTCATCACACACTCGACCGGTGGACCTGTCGCACGCGAATGGTGGCATCGATTCTACGTGACGTCGAAGCGACAGTGTCCGATGAGTCATTTGATCATGCTTGCCCCGGCAAATTTTGGCAGTGCTTTGGCGCAGCTCGGGCAGAGTACAGTCAGCAGGTTGAAAAGCTCGTCACAGGGCGTGCAACCTGGTCAGGGAGTATTGGATTGGCTGGAACTCGGAAGTGCCAGTGCATGGGAGTTGAATGAGTCGTGGATTCGGCAGCAGCCGAGCTGGACATCTGAGGGTGAAGTCTTCCAGTTTGTGTTGACAGGCCAGACGATCGATCGCAGTCTCTATGATCACGTCAATAGTTACACGGGCGAAACCGGATCAGACGGCGTCGTGCGAGTTGCATCAGCGAATCTGAATGCAAAGTACGTCAAACTTGTTCAGAAAACGGACGCGTCGGGAGGGGCTGGAGGTGACTGGCGAGCCACAAGGCTGACACAGGCATTCAGCAAGACAGCTCCGCCAACCGCTTTTGCGGTTCTGCCGGGGCTGGCTCATTCCGGCGAATCCAAAGGGATCCTGCGAAGTGTTAAAATCGATGGACAACATCCAACGGTCGATGCAATTCTTCAGTGTCTGGCCGTCGGCAACGCGGCGGACTACAGCGCACTGATCGATCGGTTCAATGCTTTGACGGAATCGACTCAGGCGGCGGAACATCGCGAAGTCGAAAAAGGGCTGCTGTTTGCTGATCGAATCTACGATCATCCGACGACGACACAGTTGATCGTCCGGCTGACCGACAGCAGCGGATACGCGCTCCGGGATTTTGACTTTCTTTTGACGGCCTGGGACCCCAACGCACAGGATCCTCAACTTCGAACGCCGGATCCAGATCATCTTCCCGATGGTTTCCTGCTGGATTGTCAGAGGAACAAGCTTCAGACGAACTCCCTGACTCTCTATCTGAATCATGAGGTCCTTCAGCGACCGAACGACGAGAACAAAGTGCCGTACCTTGGAATTCTCATCCGTCCACGTCCGGAACCAGCCCCAAAGGCAAAGACCAAAGATGACTTCTTTGTACATTATCTGACCACATCGTTTGGTGCAGATCTCAAGACAATTTCCGGACTGCTTCAGCCGAATTCCACGCTACTGCTGGATATTCAGTTGATGAGAGTGGTCCGCAGCGGCGTCTTCCGACTGACGACAGACACCAGGGCAAGAGACTTCACCAATGATGGCCCCGACGGAGCGATTGAATCGGATCCTGGATAACTCGCAAGACGCGACTCAATCATGATCCATTGTTGAGGTCACTTTGAGGCGAGGAACGAGCCGCGTCGAAATTTTGTTGACCTGATCCTGTCGCCGGATTCGCCAGAACTCGGAGAGCCCTCTGGAGCGGTGCTGGTTTTTCAAGACATGTTGCAGAAGAATTGTCCTGTGTAGGATGGACATTCATGTCCGTCGCATGGCCAATATCTCGGACAGGAATGTCCAGGCTACAGCAATCGCAGATTTAACCTCGCAATTGCGATTTACAATCCAATGATCAGCGGGAATCGTTTCACCGCGTGCCCGGCGGGCCGCGTCCTGTTGGTGGGATTCCCTCGCGCGGGGCGTTGCCCACGCGGTTAAGCGCAATACCGTTCAAAAAATGCAAATCGTGACTCCTGCTATAGTTGTGTTGCAAACACACCAACTTAAGCAAGGAGTCACGACATGGATGAGCAGGGACGCTCAACATTTTCCGAGGATCAGAACGGACGGATCTTAGACCGACTGGCTGGCTTGGAAAAGGTCATCTCGCAGGAACAAATCACAAACGCACTGAAAGCCACCAACAAACAATCCGTTCGTCGGTGCAAGCTCACAAATGAGATTATGATTTTGGTTGTACTCGCCATGGGACTGTTCACCGAACTTCCGATTCGACAGGTCTTCAAAGCCTGCCGAAAGATTCGCAAAGGCGAGGCTTCGCCCTGCCGATCCGCATTGTGTATCGCTCGACAGCGACTCGGCAGCGAACCCCTTGTCGCGCTCTATGAATCGGTCGTCAAACCGATGGCCACAGAACAAACGCCCGGCGCGTTCTACAAAGGCATGAGAAAAGTAGCGATTGACGGAACGGTGCTGGATGTTGCTGACTGTGAAGCACATCAGCATCTCGGACGCTCATCCGGCAGCCGAGGTGAAGGGCCGTTTCCGCAACTGCGGAAAGTCAGCCTCGTGGAACTTGGCACACATATTGAATTTGCCTTCGTGTACGGTGGCTGGAAGGATTCCGAAAGGAAGCTGGTCAAAGACCTGTGGGATTCAATTCCGACCGACGCTCTGTTGATGGAAGATCGCGGTTTCTACAGCTACGAAACGTGGGAATCCCTGCATTTAAGACATAAATTGTTGTTTCGTGTTTCCAAATCGCTCGTACTCCAGCCGATCAAAATTCTTTCAGATGGTTCGTACCTGGCAAAGATTTATCGTAACCGTTCACGGAATCAGTTCTGTAGTAGCGATGGAGCGGTCTGTTTATTGAGCTTCGCTTCGATGGAGGACTTCAGAAAGTCGAAGAAGTTGCGTTGTTGTTTTCGGCAGGTGGCCAGAGCTGTCCACATGCGTTCGTGATAGCGCTGACCAGCTTCGCCGCGAGTTCCCTGAGTGATCAGACGATCGATAACGCACTGGCGGATTTGTTGTTCGTTGTGATTATTGGTCGGTTCGACCCCGTCTGCAAACATAAAACGGAAGTAGTCCTGAGACATATCGTACGACTGGATTTCGTCGCTGCCTTCCACGACGTATTCGCGGATGGCGAAGCGCGCAGCAAGATTCGCGGCCTCTTGTGATGAAGGAGGCTGGCGAACCAGCTCCAGAAAGCGGTCGCGATGGATCATCATCGAGCGGCGAAAGCCTTCGGCCGTCATTTTCTCGCGGGTATGCCATGCCTGAAACAGCCGCCGCGAACGATCCTCCAGCTGTTCGGCCCAGACTTTTGTTTTCTCGTCCGGGAGCTTCTTCAGGAACCGGATGTCGCGTATCAAATGAGCCCAGCAGTACTGAGCCTTAATCCAGAAGTTCCACGCAAACGAGCAGTTGGCTGAGAAGTAATCGAAGTTCAGATAGCCCGCGAATTCCTCACCGACAAGTTCTTCGAGCACTTTGCGAGATCGCGTCGGAGCAATATGAAACACCGTGAAGATGGCCGATGCGATGCACCAGATCCAGTGCTTCTTGCCGTTGTTTTTGAAACTCGTCTCGTCGCTGCCGAGTTGTTCCTGCTGAGGGATCGCATCCTTCAGTTCCTGGTAGCTCTCATTCAGAGAATCGGCGATCAATCCTGTGCAGAGTTTCGCCAGATAGCCTCGCGAAACCGGCACCTGCAGCACGTCTTCCATGTACGTTTCGATGGTGGAATAGCTGCAATGAGCTGCGGACTTCATCCACCCGATCATCGCCAGCAGTCGCGGCCCGAAGATTGGTTTGTTGAGGATGTCTCCAACGTCAGGCACATATCTTTCACCGTCGTCCGTGAGATAAACTCGCAGCCGATGTTCGGTAACGAAGACCGGCGACTCGGGGAGCTCGATGAACTGGTATGTCTCGAATTCGTCGGTGGGTTTCAGGCCTAACCGCTGAACTTCTTCGTCGGTAATTTCATAGTCGTATGTTTCATCGACGCGTTCCGGCGGCAGGTTTTCCCGCAGATGTCGCGGATGCCCGGCCTGGCCACCACGTTTTGGCTTACCGCGTCGCCCCGGCTTTTTCGAAGTCTTCGGCTTGGTGATATCACTGGATGGCGGTTTCGATGATGTTGACGAGTCTTTTGTCGCTTTGGCCAGCGCCAGTTTCAGTTCAGCGACCTCTTGTCTCAACGCAGCGATCTCTGCCGATTGCTTTGCTACCAGCTTCTGAAGATCCTCAATGATCTTGTCTCTCGCGTCCATCATGGAAAGCTAACAAATTTCACCTGTCCCAACCAAGACCATTTTGAAACCGTGAACGGTTACGATTTATCCGAGCCATTGGTATCGAGTCAATGATCGTCGCGGCATCCTGGTTCGGATCGTGGAGTACACGCTGGACGACCCTCAGCGAACTGGGCACAAGGAGATTCACCGGCTGATGACCAACCTGCTGGAGGCTGACGAATTTCCGGCGATGGAACTGATCATGGAGTACCACGAACGCTGGGAGGAAGAGATCGTTTATGACGAACAGAAGACTCATCAGGATCCGTGCCGTGCAGAAAAAACAACTCATCTTCGCAGCGAGACTAGCGACGGCTTGAAGCAGGAACTGTATGCTCTTTCGCTGGGACATTTCATCACGCGGACGATGATGCTTGAAGCCGCGAAGAGTGCGACGTTGGACACGGATCGACTCTCGTTCAAAGGTTGCTTTCAAATCCTTAAAACACGTCTGCCCGAATGTGATCCTCGTACCGAAGTAAGTTTTTGCGACTGGTTGAATGCGGTTGTTTGGGAGATGAGCTGCGAGAAAATTCCGGCCCGACGCAACCGAATTAACCCTCGAGTGATCAAACGAAAAATGTCCCGCTGGAAGAAATGCCGTCCCGAACACAGAAAACTCAAACCGTTGACAAAAACCTTTGCCCAGACTGTGGTTATGAATAATTGAACGGTATTGCGGTTAAACGGATGTGCCATCCTCGAGCGCGCGCCGTCTAAATTCCCGAACGGTCCTCACCCGCTTCAGGCCGCTCGGGCGCGACGTGGTTTGGCGGTGAGTCGGTAGGTGATCGCGTTGCCTTGTTTGCCACAGACGCTGAAGAATTCCATGCGACGGAAACACCATGCGGCTTTCTGAGCGAGCCAGCGAGGCATGCCGGATGCCGCGACAAGATCCGCCGTGGTAAAGTCACCGGAAAGCTGGATATCAAGTGCCTTCCAGAGATCCGCGGCGGTCTTCAGCTGCACTTGCTGCTGAACTTCCACCAGCGTCCTTTCTGCGACAGAATATTTCTTCTTCCATGAACTGCGTGCCGTCGGCGGGATTCGGATCTCTTCCTGTTCCGTCAGCAATACATCCAGGCGAAGTCGAGGATGAGGAAAGGCTCCAAAGTGGACCAGCTCCACAAACACATGCGCCAGTTTTTGTCGCGTCGGGCTGTATCGGGAGCTGACAATATCTCCGCCGGGACGATGCAGCGTCGTGATCTTCTTGCGAGCTGCCAGCGGTTTGACCACGATAACCTGATGCGTGTCCAGCAGTCGCGATATCTTGTCGCGGATTGCCGCCAGCGACGCGCACTGAATTTCAATCAGCCTGCCTCTGCTGTCAATGGCATCGATCCTGTACTGATCGACCACGACTTCATGTCGGTCTTCAGCAGTGACGTAGTGTGATTTGAGCTGCGTATGCAGAGCTGTGGCCACTGGCAGACTTCCTTGTCTTTCGAGGCGATCGCGATTCGCGGTGTTTGTCGCTCGTCTTCATACCGACGATCAGCGAATATCTTTCAGGCAGTCGATGCCCATAAAGATCACCAGTCCGGCGGCGAGAATCACCATGATGTCCCAGACCGACTGGCCACCGAACGGCATGCCCAGCACAAGGTCGAGGATCGCAACGACTCCCATCAGTGCGGCAACTCCCAGCGATCCGAAGACGATGTTACGGGCCTGACCGGCCATTTTGCTGACTCCAACTGAAACATTGTGGGCTGTTCAATCTGTCTGAGTATAATTCAATGTCGGGGAGTCATTCCAGTCTGTTTGCCCCGCGAGAAGTGCGTTCGATGATTGTTTTCGGAATGATCGCCACAATCGTTACTGGATGGACGCAGGCTGAGGCATCTCGCTGGATCAGGCGGCGTTCGCCTGCTGCTGACGTTTTGGAAGACGGATCTGAAACGTGCTGCCACATCCCGGACCATTGCTGATCGGAGTGATCGTCCCTGCATGATTTTCAATAATGCGGTGTGTGATACTCAGGCCCAGCCCGGTCCCCTGCCCTGCTTCCTTTGTCGTAAAGAAAGGATCAAAGATGTGTTGGAGTGTGTCTTCGTCCATGCCGCAGCCGTCATCTTCAATGGCAATCACAATCGAGTCGACCAGTTCCTGAAGTCGCACTGTGACGCGGCCTCCGGATGCTGTCGCCTGCAGCCCATTGGCGATCAGATTCAGAACAACCTGTTTTAATTGAGCAGCATTGACTTCCGCGATGATGCAACGGTCGCAGTCAAAGCTGACTGTGCGGTCAGCGTAACGACCCAGGTGCTGTATCATCAGCAGAACTTCGCGGATCAGTTCGGCAATGTCCGTCGGGATCCGGCCGGCTTTGTCCCCGTGTGAAAAATCCAGGAGCCTGCGCGTGATATCACCACAGCGACGGGATTCACGGCGAATCATGGCGAGACGTTCCACGACCTCCCGCGCGTCTTCCGACTTCATCCCGTCAAGTCCGTACAAACGCATTTCCAGCGATTCTGCCGCGACGGTGATCGCACTGAGTGGATTATTGATTTCATGCGCGACGCCAGCCGCCAGAAAGCCGACGCTCGCCAGTTTCTGCGATCGAATCAACTGCTCGCTGCGTTCACGCACTTTGTACTGCAATTCTTCTTCCGCTTGCTGGAAGCGATCCGCCATGCAGTTGACGCCCGATACCAGATCGGCGAATTCATCCTGCCAGCGCGAAGCAAGGTGCAGTCGATACCGTGTGTCACCGTTGGCAATTCTGGTGCAGCCTTTTGCAATGGCGCGGACAGGAATGGAAATCCAGCGAAAGCCGCATGTCAGAATGACGATGGAAAATGCCACGACGCCGCCGGTTCCATACAACAGACAGCGAAGAAAACGTTCGGATCGACGATGCTGTTTCTGCAGCGACAGTTCACCCCAGTCCGCCGTCATGTAATAGGCCGGCAGGTTGTCGAGGGATCGCTGGATGCGAGTCACCGCTCGTGAAGCTTCAAAACGAAGGTCCAGTTGCCGGACCTTTTCTTCCGCCGACCTGACCGGCTGCAACCCTTCTGCCAAAGATGCAAGGTAGTCCAACTCGCCATAGATATCATCGATGAGCGGCAGAACTTTATCGCGCCGCTGGCGATTGAGTTCCGGTGGTGCCGGCAACGTTTCCACGCGACGGCGAAATTCCCGCAGCGAGGCTCGTGCCTCTTCGACATGAGCGAGGTAGGTCATGCGTTGTTGCTGAACTGCTGCGAGCTGTTTTGGATCCAGTGAAGAGAATAAACTCTCAGAGACCTTCGAAACGGAGCGGCTTAGTTGATTGCGATCCGGGCTGCGATGCAGCAGAAAATCGAGGTCATCGACGGCTTCCTGATGCCACATCAGGCCGAAGGCTCCGATGCCAGCCATTGCAATGACCAGCAGCATCGCGCCAGCGAATAACGACACCAGTCGTCTGCGGATGGTGCGAAACAAAAACACGCCGACCTCCCTGCCGTTTGGACGTCCTGACCATTGCTCTGTCAGGCTTGGAAAAGGGGTCAGGAACCAATAGCCAAATGGCCCAAAGGGTGCTCCG
>JBBJME010000214.1:0-12330 GCA_037719765.1 Planctomycetaceae bacterium | reverse complement strand
TTTGAGTCACAATGCAGCGCAGGTTCTTGACCACTTCGTCAATCCCGACCCATTCGATCAGCTTACGCACGGCTTCCGCCGGATTATTCGCAGGAATTTCTGCGACATACGACAGACGGTCGGCATACTGAAAAATTGTCTGCGTGTCCTGTGGCGACGTGAGCGGATTCATGTAAATCACGTCGGCTTCGCGGCGGATGATGCGGTCGAATGTGATTTCCAGATCGTGGCCAGGTTCAGGCTTGAATTCCGCGACGTTGATCAGCTCGCGCACGTTGCGGTCGGCCAGATTGTAAACCGAAAACAGATAAGGATCGACGCAGTGCAGCACGACAGTTGCTAAAGTCGTGACGCCCGTATCCGGTGGCCCGCATATCAGCATCACGCCGCTGCGCTCTGCTGTGTAGTGGCGGACTCTTGCTTTCAGATGGTCAGGAAAACCAATCTCCTGTGGCTTCTGACGGACGACTTTGCGGTTATCCACCTTGATACGAATCTTTTCCGCCTTGCCTCCGACGGGAGCGGATTCCACCATCAGATGGTAGGGGATTTTTTCGTATTCTGTTTTCATGCCGCCGGACTGCGCTGTGCTCCGATTGTTGATGTCGAGTCCGGAAAGCAGCTTGATCATCTGCACCATGGCCGCTCCCTTCTGGCCGGGAACCGCAGCGGCCGGATAGGGGACGCCGTCGATCACAAACCGAATTGCGATGCGACCTTCGCGTGGTTCCAGGAGGATTGTGTGTGCGCGCCGGGCCAGTGCGTCGGAAATCATCTGCTTGACCGGAACTAACGCGGCCTGCACCAGCTTGGCGTTGGCCTTTAGATTGCATTCGCGATCAAACAGCGGCCCCTGAAACAGAACCTGCTCGACATCCGGCTCCTGCTCCTGAGGAGCCTGAGCGTTCTTCGGATCCGGCTTCTTTGGATCATTCTTTTGCGGACCAGCCATCTAATTTGTCCTTGTACGCTATTGCTGAGATACACGATTCATCGCAGTGTACTCAGAATTCTGCCGGGAAGTTGGCTGAGGCTCTAGTGTCAACCGCCAAATTGCAGATTCAACAGCAGATTTCGAACGTCCGTGGCGTGCAATTCGTCACGTTCCGCCCGTTTCGACGAACAAATAAAGACCGGACCGTCCTGAGACAATCGATTTTTGTCCGGCAACCTCCCATGACTGCCCCTTACGATCCCTGCATCCAGACCGACTACGTCCATGTAATAGCGAAAACCCAACAGCTTGCGGGCAAGCCGGTTCGCGATTCGCAGTTTCGGAAACCGGATCGATGGATCGACGAACAGCTCTACCGGGTCATACCCCGGCTTGCGATGAATATCGACCGTGCGCGCATAATCGGGAGCCAGTTGGTCGTCCTGCCAGAAGTAGTACGTAAACCACGCATTCCGCTGACTGACGAGCACCAGTTCGCCGCTGCGTTCATGATCAATTCCGGCGGCTCTCTGGGCGTCACTGTCAAGGACTCGTTCAACCCCCTCAAGGCGTTCCAGCATTGTTTTGACCGCTGATATGTCCTCGGCCCGTTTCACGTACACATGCGCCACCTGATGATCGGCGACGGCGAACGCTCTGGATGCTCCGCAGTCGAGCGTCTCCCAGCCCAAACGTTCCATGCGCACTGACATGTACCCCGCATCCCGCAACGCGCGATTGATGTGAATCGGCTGGTCGACCTCAGTGATTCCGTATTCCGACAGCACGACCACATCAGCATCCGCGGTACGAGCCGCATCGATCAGTTTTCCGGCTTCGCGATCGACCAGTCGAATGTCCTCCGAGATTTTCGGGTTTTCCGGTCCAAGGCGCTGGAGGTTGTAATCCAGATGCGGCAGATAGACGAGCAGCATTGAAGGCCGACAGCGGCGAAACACCTCCACACTGGCATCAGCGATCCATGCGGAACTTCGGATGTCAGCCGTCGGCCCCCAGAAATTGAACAGCGGAAATCGTCCGAGCTTGTTTTGCAGTTCGTCGCGGAATTCCGGCGGCTCACTGTAGATGTCCGGAACCTTGCGACCGTCCGCCGGATACGACGGCCGCGGCGTCACCGACCATTTCACATCGGCGTACATGTTGTACCACCAGAACATCTTGGCCGTCGTGTGTGCCGCATCGCGGTTCTTCGCCGTCTGAAAAACCCGTTCGCCCTGGATCAGGTGATTCGACTGTCGCCAGAACATGACCTCAGCCACATCGCGAAAGTACCACCCATTTGCCACAATCCCATGCTGTGCCGGCATTAACCCCGTCAGCAACGTCGCCTGCACGGTGCAGGTGACCGCAGGCAGTACGGTCGCCATCGGCCGAGCAAACCCGGTCTCCAGCAACTGCCGAATGTTGGGAGTATTTTCACCAATCATCTCATGCGTCAATCCGACAACATTAATGACAACCAGTTGTCGGATTTTGTTGCTTGAACTCATCAGTGAGGAAGATCTTTCAGATATGCAAACTCAGAGGTCACAGAACTGTTCAAAGGAGTTTCAGCTCAGAGCTTTTTTCCGGCATGATTCTACCCGGAACGGTCAATGTGCCAAAGTCAACGTGCGGCTGCCCAATTTGTCAACTTGTAAGAGGTGACAAACGGGAGGCCAGACAGACCAAGCCCCAATCAAGCGACCTTTGGAGTGCGGTGACTCGTGATTTGTACCGCGCGAGGTTGTGGATGGCAGATTCGTTTAACAGCGTGGGCAACGCCCCGCGCGTGGAAATCCAGTCAGCTACACGCTGCTCGCGCGGGCCGCTGGACACGCGGTTAAGCGAGCCTATGCCAACCGTGTGCGGTATATTCAGTTCGAACTTGAGCGTGCCTATGAAGGATGGATTCAGAGGCTTGTGATGGCCCTGACGGATCCATTCTATCGTTTAATCAGCTTCTTCAACGCAAACTCAATCGCATTCATCAACGCTGTGATATCGTCAACGGTGTTGTAAGCCGCAAGGCTGACACGCGTTGTCGCAGAAACACCCAGGTGTGTGTGAAGTGGCATTGTGCAATGATGTCCATGCCGGGCAAAGACGTCCTGCTGGTCGAGAATTGCAGCGAGATCTTCGGGATGGATACCGTCTATGCGAAACGTGATGATGCCGCCGCGATGAGCCACATCAGGGCCGTAAATCGTGATGCCAGGCACGGTTTGCAGTCGTTCCATCGTCTCCTTCGTCAGTATCTGTTCGTGTTGATGAATGGATGCAAGCCCGGTCCTCTGTACCCATTCCAAAGCCGTCCCCAATGCGATGACCTGCACGATCGGCATTGTGCCGGCTTCAAATTTTGCCGGAGCTGCGGACCATGAAGTCTCTTCAATCCGGACTTCCGAGATCATATGCCCGCCAAAAATGATCGGATCCATTTCTTCCAGGCGTTCCGGCTTTCCATACAGGATGCCAACGCCGGTGGGACCGTACAGTTTGTGGCCACTGAAGACCAAAAAGTCCGCATCGTCGGCGATCACATCCGTCGGCAGATGCGGCACGCTTTGAGCCCCATCCACGACGACACAGGCTCCCACCTCGCGTGCTCGTCGCACCAATTCACGAATTGGATTGATTGTGCCCAACACATTCGACATGCCTGTGATCGTTAAGACACGCGTGCGTTTGGTGAGCACAGAATCCAGCCGATCCATATCCAGTCGACCGTCAGCCGTCAGCGGAATCAGCTTCAGCGTCGCGCCACGTTCTTTGGCCAGCTGCTGCCACGGAACAAAGTTCGCATGGTGCTCCATAACAGACGTCAGAATCTCGTCGCCTGGTTGAACATGTCTGCGTCCCCAGCCGGACGCGATCATGTTCAGTCCGATCGTCGTGCCCGGCGTAAAGATTATGCTGTTCGCTGATGGAGCGTTCAGGAACTTCGCGATCGTCGTGCGAGCCCCTTCAAATTCCTCATCGATTTTCTGGCCGAACTGATATGTGCCACGATGGGCGTTCGCGAAATACTGCTCTTCCACCTCGCGTTCTTTATCGATCACGCACTGCGGTTTCTGGGCCGAAGCTCCGCTATCCAGAAAAATCGGTCGTGAACCGCTGGGCAGCGTCTGACACAGCACGGGAAACTGTCGGCGGATGTCTTCGGCATTGAGAACATCGATACTCTTCGGATCGAGTTGCGATTGTCCATCTGGCAAGCCCGGCGGCGTCAACTCCCGGACGGAACGCACCTTGCCGTTCAGCTGACTCACAGAATCGGGTTCACCGCCGCCACACTTCACAAGATGCATTCGAGCCAGCTTCAGGACTCGATCCACCATACCTCGCAGGCCATTACGGCGCTGCGGCGTGATGTGCTGCTGCAGGTTGAGTCCGTGGAAGACCGCATCAATGTCGTATTCCAGAATCTCACGGGCTGTTTTGCCGTTGTAGGATGATTCCAGAATCGCGATCAGACCGCGGACAATATTCGAATCGCTGTCAGCGACGATATTGAATCTGGCCGTATCGTCGGCACCATCAATATCAGTGATCAGCCACACCTGGCTCTGGCAGCCATGCACTCTGTTTTCATCAGTCCGCGCATTGGATGGAAGTTCCGGCAAGCCATCGCCCAGTTCAAGCAGATAGAGCGACTGGTCCTGCCGATCCAGGTCAGCGAATTCTTCAAAAATTTTTTCGAGTGTCAGGAGCATGGGACGTTCGACGAAACAAAGTTTGATTCAGGACTTCACAGGATTTCGAGGATCGGTCCTGTCGGTGACTTGATTAGTTCCTTGAAGACCTGCATCGCGACATTCTGGCACATGCTGCGCAGTGCATCACGGGAGGGATTCTCTTCGGTCAGCATTTCCATAATCTTGCCCCGGTCGCAGTATTCACGAATGCAGCCATTCATCGGGATCTCGCCCAGGAACGGAACTTTGAGTTCCTGAGCCACCTTCTGAGCACCGCCGCGACCGAAAATATCTCCCGACATATTCTCGACGAACCCGAGAATCGGGACGTTGACCTTTTGATACATGTCCACAGCTTTGATTGCATCCAGCAGAGCGACCTGCTGCGGCGTGCAAACCACGACCGCTCCGGCGAGACTCACCTGCTGAGCGAGCGTTAGTGCGACATCACCTGTGCCAGGCGGAAGATCGATGATCAGATAATCCAGTTCGCCCCACTGTGTGTCTTTCAGGAATTGAGTCAAAGCCTTATGGAGCATCGGGCCGCGCCACACGACCGACTGTCCCTGTTCGATAAAGAATCCCATGGACATCAGCTTCACGCCGCCGGCATCGATCGGCTCCATCCGCATGATGCGATTACCCTGTTCATCCTGCATCTCGGTCGCTGCTGGTTGTCCTTTTGCGTTCATCATGTGCGGAATGCTGGGACCGTATACGTCCGCATCCATCAATCCGACGCGGCAACCCATCGAATGCAGTCCGCAGGCCAGCGCCGCGGCCACGGTGCTCTTGCCGACGCCACCCTTACCACTTCCCACCGCAATGATATTGTGCACGTTCAGACCAATGCGACCGCCAGCGTCTTTGCCGCGAACGGTCGAATGCATTTCGATCCGAGGTTCCAGTTCCGCAGCTGCGAATTTGATTCGCTGACGGATCAGTTCTTCCAGCTTCTTCGACGCAGGATACGCTGGCGTTGGCAGTTCGATGCGAACTCGAGCGTCATTCCCGTTGACAAACGCATCGCGAACCATACGCAGGTCACCCAGCGACCTTTCCGTGCAGGGCTCAATGACGTTGGAAACGAGAATTTTGAGTTGTTCGGCGGTTGGCATGGAGGTGGACTGATGAGATTCTGCGGAGGAAACATACGGAATCGGCAGGCCATTTTCGCGGCCTTATTCCAGCATCGTATGTTGGCAGGACGTCAGTTCAACCGTCGAGAGAACTCAACTTCCTTTGATTCGCAGAAACAACTCAGGCCACACCGGGAATCTCACTGAGCAGCCGCACTTTTCACGCAGTTCGGTCACTCGAAGCGACCGAGAACCACCGGGCAATGCCGCGCTGCGAGCCTCAGAAGACGCACAAACGTGGATCGCCCCGGTTTTGGATATTGCTGAACGAAGGGTCCGAATATCCGCTACGCCGTGCGGACGAATCTTAAACGGTCGCCATCGAGCGTTTTCACAACGTCGAGCGTGCGATTCGCGATGCGTTTCGCAGTCTCCAGCCCCACCAGCAGCAGG
The DNA here is from genome assembly GCA_037719765.1 of Planctomycetaceae bacterium. Lineage (GTDB taxonomy): Bacteria > Planctomycetota > Planctomycetia > Planctomycetales > Planctomycetaceae > SXXK01. The sequence goes on along the minus strand of JBBJME010000214.1, from coordinate 6,166 downwards.
GATTGACCGCTGCGTGCAAAGACGACATCGCCTTTTTGTTCGGTATCAGGTCGGAACTGGACGTGTCCATCCTCCACCGTAATCCGCACTGCCACACCTTCCGGCTGACGCTTCAGCTTGCGCTTCAGACGTGACAATGCTGTTTCTGTGACTTTAACCATACTGCCCCCAAATCATCAGGACTGACCAGAAACCCCCGGGGTTGCACATAGAAATATGCATTCCCGAGCCTCCAATTTAACACATCACGCTTCTAAAGCGAATCCAGCAAAGCGGATCGACGCCCAGTGGCTGAACCGAACGGCTTTGCTTCCTCCCGCGCTCGTGCTTCATTGACGGTCATCGATCGCCCGCCCAGCGAATTGCCGTTCAGCCGCGCGATTGCTTCTTCAGCGTCTTCCATACCTGGCATATTCACAAATGCAAACCCGCGAGGCGAACCGGACGCACGCTCGGTCATCACGCGCACTGTTGTCACGCGACCATAACGTTCAAACGCATTTCGCACCTCAGACTCCGTGGTCTGGAAGGAAAGGTTACCAACAAAAATCGTAGTCATTCCATACTTCTTGCCCATTGTGGGCATTACGACAAGTCAGCGTTGGTCGCAACAGATTGCAACCGCACTTCGGGCTCCACACATGTGAAAAGCCGAACCGGAACACTCCGGAAAAAACGTCGCGCAGACGGCGACTGACTTGCAGCGATGTCATTCAAGGCGCACATTTCGGCGGCTGTCATGCTGCGGATAAGGTCTTCATTGCGAATGACCGGCGAAGCAAAATTTTCTGACTGTTATCCAGAGTTCCTTAAGCCGGTCATCGATGATCGCTGTAACAGACAGTGTCACTCGGGAGGCTCTGAACGTCAGGTAACTGACAAATCTACAGGCGTTCTTGCAATTACGCCCAACAGGCAGAATGAAAGTCGAACCTGAGCACTGAATATGATTGAGCTCAACCGTTCGACAAACGCAGTATAGGTGGTATCGACGAATATTGTGAGCAAAATCTCCAAATACTTCTGTCACACTTCTGTCACATGTCGCAACAACTGTCTCAGACAGTGTTTACGACTCCCAAGTCTGCCAATGACCTGCGGTTTTACCGCAGGCTACCGCACGCCGCAGCTCCGCAGCGAATCGCAGGCCGACCACCATTCAACCGGATCCACACGTCCTGCTTCCTGTGAATTGGTGAATGCCGCTGTCGCAGAATGGTGATTTTTGCATTACGATATAGGCCATTTGGCAAACTCCTGACTGGTGATCATCAATGACCACGATCAATCGACGACAAAAACTGGAAGGTATGCTGGCCGCGTCTCCAGATGACCAGATGCTGCGTTACATGCTGGCAATGGAACTGGACAAGGAATCCGATCACGAACGCAGCCTCGAACTTTTTCGAAGTTTGATGAGCGACGAGCCACCGTACGTTCCGGCATTCCTCATGGCTGGCCAGTTGTTAGCCAGGCTGGAGCGCTCGGACGACGCCCGAACAACATACCAGTCCGGCATCACTGAAGCGAAAAATCAAAAGAATGATCACGCTGCCGGTGAAATGACAGGTTTTTTGCAGGCTCTGAATTCGTAGTCGTGCCACGGTACGTTGCTGAAATTTGCGAATTCCAACCGGATCTGATTCATGCCAGCATGTCTCGCATCGCAAAGTCCGCTCACAGCGGTGATCGTCTGTTCGTTTATGTGACGTCGCACGGAAGCGAAGGAAAGAAAGACGACCCGTACGATACCACGATCGACTGCTGGAATGACAAGGAGATAACCCTACGGGATTTCTCGCGATACGCCGACAACTCACATCGCTTTTTCGTCCGGGAGATTCTCTGCAGTGCCGAATCGACTTCGAACCACACCGTTCATGCCGGATTTTCTGGCCTTCAGTCTCAATTTTCCGATCCTCGATACAGTAAAATGCCCTTCCCTTGAAACAAAGTCCCGAACCGTCGATACTCCAGCCTGTCCAGACCTTGATCGCGGGCGCTTAGCTCAGTTGGTTAGAGCACCTCGTTTACACCGAGGGGGTCGGGGGTTCGAGTCCCTCAGCGCCCATCAGTTGTTCTAGTAAATAACCGAAACCAGCCGCAGAACCCCGAAGAACATTGAGTTTTCCGGGGTTCTTTGCTTTGACGGGGTGGCGTTGTGTCAGTCTTTCCACGGCTCACCTGGACGGCTACCGAATCACTTTCTATTGTCTGGTGGAAGACTTCAGCCGAGTTCCGGTCAAAGTGTTCGTCCCGCAGATGCACATAGTTTCTTTGCAGTTCCATTGACGGAAGAAATCAACAGCGCCGCCTTCGACTCCCATTCGAAAAACCCATTCAGGACGTCCTGACACAGCCTAAGGACATTTGGCATCATCCAGCATCGCGTTCAGGTCGCCGTGGAATGCGTCGTGGATTCCCATAGGGGATGATCGATTTACCCTGCATACTACAAACGTTCTGAAACTGCGCCGGACGAGGAAGTTTTGCGCTGCGCAACGCGGACGCCGTCGACTTTCCAATCGCAGTTCTTTAACCACGGATGCCGCGGTTGAGTTACCGTGCGTCGATCTGTGAAATCCGCGATATCCGCGGATAAAAACTCTTTCACGCTCTTCCCCGGGTTGCGGGTGAAGCCCGCGCTGTGTGGCTTCCGAGCTGTGGATGGCAGACCGGAAAAGGATTGATCCATGGCGTTCTCCAAATCACTTGTCGAACGCATCCGTCATGTCGTCGCTCGCCGTCGTGGAATGTCAGAGAAGAAAATGTTCGGCGGCGTATGCTTTCTGTTGTCCGGTCATTATTCACCTCCGTTAGATGATTGCCCTGAAAGGTTTTGTTCAACGACTCGGCCGACTGCTACCGCCTTCAAACGCACATTTTTACCTTGCAGGAATCAACGAAATCGTCACTATTCGCCGACCCTGGCGAGCCTGTGAATCGCTGGATGAGTTTATTGTGTCAATCACCAGTGGAGAACGCATCAATGGGACTTATCCGGGAATTCAAAGACTTTGCCATGAAGGGCAACGTCGTTGACATGGCGGTCGGCATTATTATCGGAGCTGCGTTCGGGAAAATCGTCAGTTCATTGGTGGCGGACGTGATCATGCCGCCGATCGGGAAACTGATTGGCGGGGTGAAGTTCACGGACCTGAAGACATCACTTGGCACAGGAGAGCCGACAAAGGACGCGGCTGGCAACATGGTCCCCACGGAGGTCTTCCTGAATTATGGCAATTTCCTGCAGACCGTGTTCGACTTCCTGATCGTAGCAGCGGCTGTGTTCGCGATGATCAAAATCATGAATACCGCAAAGGCCAAATTCGAAAGGCAGGCCGCAGCTGCTCCCCCAACTCCGTCTACTCCGCCCGAAGATGTGCTGCTGCTTCGCGAAATCCGTGACGCACTGAAGCAGCGATAGAGCCACCATGAAGATTTCGCTCCGCTTAAGCACATTAGTCAATGACGTGGAGCGTATCTGGAAACGGTGGACGGACGACAATGGAAGGCTCCTGGCAGCCGGTGTTGCCTATTACGGCGCGTTGTCGTTCTTTCCGCTGCTGTTGACATTGATTTCCGGCGTCGGACTGCTGCTGAATTTTACCTCAGTCGAAAAGAATGCGGAGACAGAACTGCTCAACGCTGTTGGAACGCAATTGTCTCCGGCGTTACAGGTTCATGTGGCAGTGGCACTGGATCAGGTTCGCAGTGGAGCACAGACGACGGGACCGATTGGTCTGATCGCGCTGTTGATCGGAGCGATGGCGATGTTCGTGACACACCACCATTCGCCGCCAAGTCATGAGCAATCATGTTCTGAATCAGCGTCGTCTTTCCCATTTCCGTTTTGCCGACAATGTAGAGATGCCGCCGCCGGTCTTCCGAACCAATGCCGACGATCCGGCGATAATCACGAAAGCACACGCAGCCGACAGAAACCGCCCCCGGCTCTTCTCCTGAGTAGAATCTCCCCGGAGCTTCCAGCTCCGTGAATTCCGTCGTCTGCATCTGTTCAGCAAGCACTGTGGCGGTCGGCGGATGCCACAGTGTCGCCAGTTCCTCATGTGACAACAGGAACCTGCGATCAGATTTCAGCTTCAAACGATCGCGACCAACTGGTCCCAGCCGAAGCGTCGCGAGCCGTGATTTCGTAAACGCTCCGAAAGCACCCGCCATCTGCCGCAATCGCTTCCCCACTTCCCGATCGCATCCCGCAGCGGTCGTGACGATCAACTGCAATTGCGCCTCAAACAAATGACTGCCCGCTTTGTCGCTCGCCGCCTGGAGATCTTCTTCACGTTCGTGCAATCGACTGGCTGACGTTTCCAGCATCGTCTTTGTGGGTTCCGGCGAGCCGAGTGCCACAAGTCCCAGCAGCCACGCCGGAAACCAGCCTCGCGGTCGCGTAATGTGCCGAACATAGTACCGAGCCAGACGATGATGCCGACGAAAGAACTCCCGGTCGAGCCGCTTCACAACCTGTGAGGCCTGATGGCAACGACGAGAAGATGCAGGCCGAATAGTGATTTGAATCCGACACTGCATTTCGTCAGACGGTTTGATCGCCCGCAACAAACCACTCAGCGGATCGGCGAAATTATGATTCAGGAGATCCTCAAACTGGGCATGTCTGAGGATCGGATAAAGTTCCGGCACAAGTTCCAGCGATGCGGTCCACGTTCTCCAATCGTCTGGGTCTATTGAATCGGGTTCAATCTTCGCCAACGAACATTGAGGATAGTTGGCAATGATGGGGCCGCAAACAAGTTCCAACAGCTCAGGACGAAATTGCACGCCGAGTCCCACACGATGTTCGTGAAATCCATAGACCAGGGTGATTGGACGGCGATCGCGGTTGGACTAATGCATCGCCGCCAGCGCCTTTTCCATGTAGCGTGGCCCGCGTTCATTCGTCGCCGGGGCGGAAACCAGTTTCAGCACACGGGCAGGATATCATGATTGGGTCACTTGATACCGAGAGCCGACTGGAGGCAGGCATCAACCCGCTTCATGACATCGGGCGGGAGCGAACCAATCCGCTGACGCACATGTTGCTGATCGACGGTCGCCAGGTTCTCGCAGGTGATAACGGAATCGTGGATCAACCCCGACTGCTTTCCAACCGGAGTCGCCACCTGGACGAGGAGTTGAGTTGGCTCACCGCTGCGATGTGTGGTCGTCGTGACCGCCACTACGATAACATTGGTCAGTCTTCGATTGTTTGTGTCGTTCTGCACGACGAGAGCGGGCCGGACCTTCGCCGCTGCTCCTGAAGAAAATGGAAACAGCATCGTAACGATGTCGCCGCGACTGAGAATCATGATTTCGGCTTGTTAGCGTCGTACTCGTTGTAGACATCAAGGGCCGGATCATCCCAAACTTTCGCCAAGGCTGCATCCTGCGCGGCATAGGTCTCGCGAATATCGAAGTCATCGTCATTGAACAACGCTTTGAATCGCTCAAACAGATCCCCAGCGACCAGGAAATAGACCTTCTGGTCAACGGGATCAACAACTGGCATCGGCTTGTCGCCGTGCTGTTCGAGTTTTTCGTGCTGTTCGTGAGTGAGTTGCGTAGCCATACGCACATATTACCACAGTCTCGGCAATCAGGCGACACATTTTTTTCCTGGCTGGATCGAATCAGTTTCGGACTACAAAACCGCCCCAATTGAGTGTGTGCGTGCTCGCATGAGGCGGTGATCCTCGTTGAAGGCTTCAACGATGTCATCAACCTCGATACCCTCAGCATCCCCGCACTCGCGATCATGTCCAATCGCCTGACTGATGGACAAGGCGAAAAAGTCATCCGCTTCGCAAAACAACTCGGCATCAATCGCGTGAATCTGATGTTCGACTGCGACGAGCCAAGGACCGAAGGTGCCAAAGACGCCCTCTGGTTCTTCGCTGAACGGCAACTCGACGTGCGGCTGGTTTGGTCACCCGCGATGCATTGCGGAGAATAAAAAGGGTGCCAGCCAGAGTCGTTGAATGCCGCTGATCTTGCCACCGTGATCGCAGATTGACACAAAAATTAGCCCGTATTGAGTGACGACAAGCCTGCTTCGATGTGCGCCACCGACGCGCGCAATGCACAATCCAAACTGCATTTGACGCGTCGCACCGATGCGTGCCACGGCACAAACCCAAATACGCTCGGT
>JBBJME010000461.1:0-2798 GCA_037719765.1 Planctomycetaceae bacterium | reverse complement strand
GGACGGACATTGTTCACTGTATGTGAATGGACAGCGGATTCTAAAGAACGTCACTCTGCAGAAGTCCGGCGGCAGCGTCGCGGCACTTGGGTTCGACGTCAGGCCGTTGCTGCGACAGGGACGAAACACAGTCGCAGTGGAGGTGCAGGCATCGGACAAAACGGCCCAGGTCGGGATCACGATTTCCTCGGTTCAGGGCGAAAGGCGATCAGCGGCAGGCGGCGTGTGGCGAATGGTATCCAGCGTGCCGCCCGTCGGCTGGCAACAAACAGACTTCAATGACCGCGATTGGCCGGAAGCCAAACCGTTGACCGGTGAACCAGTCGATCGGTTCCCCGTCTCAGCACCAGAGAGATTTGCGGCACCGGTCATGCCGGCGAAAATTCGCGCGGCTCCCTTTCAGTTTGAAGACGGCGATCACGTAGTCTTCGTCGGCGCCACATTCTATGAACGGGCTCAGTTATCGGAACACCTCGAAGCTACGCTGGCGGGAACGTGTGGCGAGAAACATGTGACGTTTCGCAATCTCGGCTGGAGCGCGGACACCGTGTTCGCCGATTCACGCGGCATCTTTGACAAACCGGACGTCGGTTATCTTCGCATGGTGGAACACATCCGCGCCGAAGAACCGACCGTGGCATTCATTTGCTACGGTCAAAATGAAGCACTGACGGACGGAATGACGGCGGACCAATACTCAAATCAGTTGGGCCGTTTGCTGGATGAACTGGCTGCCTCCGGAATCGTTTGCGTACTTGTGTCGCCGCATGAACTGCTGCCAGCGCTTCCGCCGATTCCTTCTCCTTCGCGGTTCAACCCAAAAATCAACGTCTTCTCCGAAGCCACATCCAGCGTCGCTCAATTCGAAGTGAATCTCTTCGCGTCTGATCCGATGATTGCCAAGCCGATTCAGATGAACTTCGATGAAGACGGACGGCTGTGGATCGCCAGTTCGGAAGTTTATCCGCAGATCGTTCCGGGCGCTCCGGCGACGGATCGAGTGGTGGTAGTCGAAGATGCAGATCACGATGGCGTCGCGGACAAGACACATGTGTTTGCCGAAGGATTGCTGATTCCGGCAGGTGTCGCTCCGGGCGATGGAGGTGTGTGGGTCGCTAACAGTGCAGATTCAGAAGTCCGAAAAGACGCTGACGCTGCGAACGGCGGAAAACAAGATCATCGAAGTGCCTGTGGCTGAGATCGAAGAGCAATCTCAGGGAGTGTCCCTGATGCCCGAAGGACTCGTGGACAATCTCACCGACGATGAAATTGCGTCTATGGTACGTTTCCTTTCTGAACTCGGCCGAACTCCTGAGTACACACTTTCAAAAAGTCGTCTGGTTCGAAGCTGGCAGGTCGTGATGCCGACGGAGGAAGCGAATCAACTGTTGAACCGCACCAGCTTCAGTCAGGTGGCGGCGAACAACCCAGGATTTACGTGGAATCCTCGCTACAGCGTTGTGGCCGGAGAACTGCCGCTGGAGACCATTCCCTTGATGACGGCTCGCGGAGTGACGGTAGGCTTTGCCCGTTGCGAAATCAACGTAACGACTCCCGGAAAGATCGCCTTTCGTCTGAACTCGATCGCCGGCCTGGAAGTTCGCATCGACGGCATTCCAATGGAACCGGCAGTCGAGTTCTCATCGACCCTCGACACCGGCTTCCACACAATTACGTTCACCATCGATTCCTCAAAACGGACTGACCCGCTTCAACTGGAACTCCTCGACCTCACCGACGACGGCAACGCCGAACTTGTCAATCGTTGATTAGGGCCTCCGCGAAAATAACTTTGACAACTATTCGAGTCAGGGAAGCGAAGCGTCCCAGACTCGAATTGAACGACATGAATCGACACAACTGATTCCCGATTGTTGAAACGCTCGGAAAAACACAGCTTGAGCCCCAATGGCGTGGACTTCGAGCACCGGTTAAGCTTATCGGAAACCCCGGCATCTACTCATCCTCAGAGGAGAATCGATCTTGGCATCTACCCCCTTGCCTGCCGTTGCACTCAAATCACTTCCCGGTATCCAGCAGTTTGACATCACAGGCCATGTCGCCATTGTCACCGGCGGTTCGAAGGGACTTGGTGCGGCGATGGCAGCCGGACTGGCATCTGCCGGCGCGACGACGGTAATTGTCAGTCGCACGCTGTCTGAATCGCAGCGCATCGCGGCAGAGATTTCGGAAGGATTCTCGGTGCCTTCCATCGGACTGCAGGCCGACATCGCGAAACCTTCCGACGTGGATCAACTCGTCGAAGACGTGATGGCGCAGACAGGCCGCATCGACATTCTGATCAACAGCGCGGGGATCAATATCCGAGGCAGTATTTCGGCCCTGACCTACGAACAGTTTCAGGAGGTGCAGAAAACCAACGTCGACGGCACATGGTTGTGCTGCAGGCGTGATCCCGCACATGAAAGCCGCTGGCTACGGGCGCATCGTGAACGTCGCCAGCACGCTGGGAGTCGTCGGTCTGGCCAACCGCACGCCGTACACGTCGAGCAAGGGAGCCGTTGTGCAGATGACGCGCGGGCTGAGCCTGGAACTTGCTCCGTTTGGCATCACCTGCAACGCTCTCTGCCCCGGCCCGTTTCTGACACCAATGAATATCCCGATCGCCGATACCGAAGAAGCGAAAAAGCACATCATCGGTGCCGTCGCCATGGATCGCTGGGGCCAGTTGAACGAGATCCAGGGCGCCGCGATATTGCTCAGCAGCCCAGCCAGCAGCTACATGACTGGCAGTCTGCTCACCGTTGATGGTGGCTGGACCGCGAAATAATGTTCCC
>JBBJME010000213.1:0-12369 GCA_037719765.1 Planctomycetaceae bacterium | reverse complement strand
TCAGCCCCGTACTCTGGACGGTAAACACATCAGCGCTGCTGGTTCCCAGAATACGGACAGAGTCGGACCCTGCCATTCCCTGCGCTTCCAAAATGACATCCGTGGCAAACGTTCCGAGGGGAGTAGCCGCTCCACCATCGGTCGAAATCGTGGCGGTGACAGCGCCGGCGACTGAGTAGTCCAGAACAAACGCATCATTGCCGGCAGTTCCCGACAATATCACCGAATGATTGGACAGCAGCACTCGATTTTCACAGATCTCGGCATACATCTGGCTCCGCTGCGATTGGCCGGAACGCCTATGCGATCTGCGAAGCAATTTCTGAAAACGAGGCGAAATGTGACGGCCGAAGAAACCGCCAGGCCGGAAGGTAAAGTCCATTACCATGATCTTGCTCCTGAAATCTTAACTATGGGAAATTACGAAGTAACATTTCTACGGCTCGTGCGCCAAAGATGCTCACGTTCACTTCACGGTTGACTGTTGCCGTGCTTTCGTGATTCAGACTCCAATCGTTGCCTTGATATCCGAGGTTTCACGACACCATTTCGTCTGCTCGGCAATACGGTCCGCGACAAGATGCCCTTCCCGTGCCAGCACGAATTATCAAAGCAACGCTGCTAGCCTCTCGTGCCGCTCCACATTTACGATTGGTTCGGAACAAGAGTGTAAACTAATGAGCAGTGCGCTCCAAGAGCGCTTTCCGTTCTTTCGGCATTAATTTAGTATTTCGGTCACGCGTATTTTTTTAGTTGGCGATGACAAACGCTGGCGGGCAATCGCCAGTGGGGCAGGGCATTTTCAACAGCTGGATCACTTTCTTTGCCGTTCGGCCCTCGATTCGCTAAGAGGGCATCTGGAAATCTGACTAGTCCAGGCAAGAATTTGAAAAGACGAGTGACTGTGAATCTATTTGATTTTGAAACTCTCACGGACAAGGACGTCTATTATGCCAGAACCTTTAAAACTCAAAAGATACAACACAGACCTGACCGACGAGCAGTGGGCGATCATAAGGAACGAACTGCCGCCGGCCCCGGGTGGCGGTCGCGGGCGGACAGTTGATTTACGGGAAGTCACCAACGCGATCCTGTATCAGCTGCGGACGAGGTGTTCATGGGAAATGCTGCCGAAGGACTTTCCCCCGAAGTCAACGGTGTACGAGTACTTCAAGCGTTGGGAAAAAGACGGTACATGGAGCGGTCTCCACGATGCTTTGCGAACGAGCGTGAGGTAACAGCACGGACGCGAAGCCACTGCTTCCACTGCTTCCGCTGCGATCATCGACAGCCAGTCGGCGAAGACCACCGAGAATCGCGGTGATCAGGCGGCACGGGCCTGCTCGGCTTCCGTGGGCGGCGCGGCCTCGCTGCCAACCATGGCTTTTTCCAGTTCCTGCAGCAGGACCATGACATGGGTCTCTTTGACCAGCTCGTTCAATTCCTTGTCACGGGTGACCGCTTGCATCCCCAGTTTGTTGCACATCGACCGCAATAACTGGAGCATCTTGGTCATTTCCTGTTCCGCCAAGAGTCCCACCTGCAAATTGACGTGCGCCCATTGGTCGGCCTGGCGGTTTTGACGGTTCTGGCTCATCAGCACGAAGGAGGAGAGGAGGGTCGCTTCCACGGCGACGCACAAGCCCAGGAAACAAAAGGGATAGGGGTCGAAGCAAGCGATTCCAAAGACGCCGACCGTATTGACCAAAATCCACATTGCCATCCCGACGAATTGGACCACGCCGAACGTGGGCCTGCTGAAGAATGCGGTAATGCGGTCACTGAAGCAGGCCATCGCCGACCGTTGGGCCAGGAATTCGTGTTCGAGTTGCGCGATGGATTCGATGTTCCGCCTTACCGTCTTGGAAAGTTCGGGACATTCTTGTTCTTCCATGGAGAATCCCCTGAAAATAGCCAACCTATCGCCAAGTTCGTATCCGCCGAACATCTGAGTAACCCATATTCCTATTCGGCAGCGATAGTTTTCTGCCTTGAGCAACATGCAAAAACTCGGAGCCTATGCGCAGAATTCAAGATCGCCTGGCAATCCGCAAGCACGGGCAGCGGAAGTTTATCTGGGTGTGGCTGGCAAGCCACAGTGAAGTTGGGTTGATTGCGTAAATTTGGTTACTGGAACTGAGGGCACATAAAAACGGCCTCTTTGCGAAGATGGCGGTATGACAACTTCATTCTTCAAAGGCAAGGAGGCCGAGTGATGAGCATCGCGAAAAAGTCTGAGACTGACAAGGGCAATTCGATCACGACAAATGCACTGGCTGAGTGAAAGATCGATGGATTTTAGCGAGCAACGTCAAGCTGGAAGCTTATCGTACTTTAAGGCAACGGTGCCGAGAGCGGCGATGACGGATCATCAACAGGTCGGTGAATGCTCCGGAGCGTAGATTCCGCCATGGAGTGTCGGGGCACATGACGTTTCACGGGTCTTGCCGGGCCAGGGTCAGCCGTCGGCGCGAAAGCGGTACAGGCCTACGGCGAAGAAGGCCGTGCTGAACAATAAAAGCATTCCGCAGGGACTGCCCGATCATGGCGATGCTGGGCATTTCCTTTGTCAACAATTCGCTGTAACGCACAAGCTCCAGCCATGGAGGGTAACATTGGCTGATTTTCTGGCTCAATGGCGGCATCCAGGCGCGAGGCACCAGACATCCATGATCCCGGCACTCGACAATAAAATCAGGTTTCCAGATGACGACACCTGTGATTCAGTTTTTGCCAGTGTTGAAAACATCAGACCGAGCGCCGTGGCAGCGGCCGAAGTGCAGAGCATGATGGGAATCAACAACCACGGCTGCGGTCCCCAGGACATGCCGAACAGCAGTCGACCGGAGATCATCAGGATGATCGTCTGCACGAGAGACAAAATGAAGAAGGGCAGAGTCTTGCCGATTAGGATCGCTACGGGAGAAATGGGAGCAATTCGCAATCGACGCAGCGTCCCCATATCTCGTTCACCCAAAAATGAACGCCCCATGATGTTGACCAGAAAGAACACAAACAGCACCGTGTAGCTCGGAATAAAAAACTGATAAACGCGATTACCCGTGTCCGTCGGTCCAGACCTGGCGGCCGCGGTCTGCTCCCAGGCAGCGGGAATGACAGAATCACGTGCCGCACCGCGGAAGGAAGGAACTTTTTCTGCAAGGATCGGTAGGATGGCATTTTGCAGTGACAACTTCACCAGCGATTTTGCGAGGCCTTCCATCATCGGGTCGGCTGCAGTTTCGTTACTGATGAGCGCCAGATTCACATTTGCCAGGCCCTCTTTGCGAGACGACTCGTCAGGCGATGTCAGGAGAGTTGTCGAAAGTTCACGAATCCGGCTTTCGAATCCTGGTCGAATCACCAACCGCATATCAATCTCATCCGCCGGATATTCTGCCTGAAGTCGTTCAAGTGTTGTCGCGTCGCTGCGATTGCTGATCACAGCACGACGGACCTTGACACTGTCATAGCTCGCCAGAAACCCCGCCAGGCGCCGTGCCGTTTCAGACTGGTCAAAATCGGCAACTTCAATCGTCAGTCCCTGGCGACTCTGTCCCCGATTGGCTCGCAGTCGCCCTGTCGACGATCCAACGATCGCAATGATCACCATGGGCATCGCGACCAGAATGACCAGCGCACGGCGGTCCCGCGACAGCAGTCGCAGGTCTTTGAGCGTGATTTTGAAAGCGTCTGTACTAATCACGCAGTCGATGTCCTGTTAATTTCAGAAACAGACGTTCCAGATTCGGTTCATTTGTCCGAATGGATCGCACGCTGATGGAGTGTTGTTCCAGCGTCGTCAGAATATTTGTGACATCACGGTTGAGTGCCAGTTCGCAGGATTCGTCCTGTGTGCTGAATCGCACGACCGCTTCATCACCGTCCATCTCAACACGAGCCGAAGTTCCCAGCGACATCCTTCAGGAACCCTCGATTGACCGAGCCGCAATTCGACCTCAAACGGAATCTGTTTCAGCAGTTGCGGAATGGAATCGCATGCGAGCAGCTTACCGTGATCGATGATCGCCGCACGCGTACAGACGACCTGCACCTCTTCCATATAGTGGCTGGCATAGATAATCGCCGTGCCACTCTGTTGAAGCGTGCGGATACATTCAATCAGATGCGCGCGACTTTGGGGATCCACACCGACGGTCGGTTCATCCAGAATCAGCAACACGGGATCGTGCATCACGGCGGCAGCAAAATTCAGTCGACGCTTCATGCCTCCGGAAAAAGTTTCGGTAAAGTCGTCAGCACGCCCCGTCAACCCGACCTGTTCCAGCACCTCATCCACCTTCCGCTGCAGCTTCGATCCGGACAGATGGTACAAACTGGCAAAGAACATCAGATTTTCGCGAGCTGTGAGGTCCGGATAGAGAGCCAGATCCTGAGGCACAACACCCATCCGTTGCCGACTTTCGGGGCGTGTGCGGTCAAGGCGTCGTCCTTCGAGCCGAACTTCTCCGTAATCTGGCGCAAGCAGCCCGCAGATTATCATCATGGTGGTGGATTTCCCCGCCCCGTTCGGTCCGAGCAATCCAAACGCTTCACCCGGTTCAACGTCAAAACTCAACAGATCCACCGCCGTGAGATCGCCGTATTTCTTGACGAGATTGTCAACTGCCAGAAGTGAAGCCATCAGCCTGAAAGCCCTGCATCTTTCATTCGCATTGACATAGACCTCACACGGTCGAAAGTGACATTAACCCGAAGCGTCAGCGAGGGCCATAATCTGTCCCTCGCTGACGCTTCGGGTTACGATCCGGTGCTTGCAAAAGTGTCATGTTCGTCCGCGCGGAGTACAAAGCCCGAAAGGTATCGCGGACGGCCCCCTTTCCGCAATCAACGCCTGAAAGTCGCAACCACAGGTTGCGCGGGGGCGGCTCGGTCAATCACTTCCGATCCGTGAGTTGCTGCCGCAGGCGGTAGAGTTCCTGCAGAGCCTGGTTAGGGGACAGGCCGTCGACTTCGAGTTTCCGGATTTCTTCCAGGAGCGGATCTTCCGGGAATTCAAATAACGACTTTTGCTGTCTGCGCTGACGAGTGGTTTCTCGTTGAGGGACTTTCGGACGACCGTCTGCAGTGATATGTTCGTCTTCCAGCGTGGCGAGGATCGTCGTTGCTCGTTCTGTCACACGGCGCGGGACGCCGGCAATTTTTGCGACGTGAATGCCGTAACTGCGACCGGCGGCACCTTCCACGATGCGATGCAGAAAGACGACGTCATCGTTACTTTCCTGCACCGCGACATTCCAGTTGGCCGCGTGCTTCAGCGTCGTGGTCAGGTCCGTCAATTCGTGATAATGTGTCGCGAACATCGTGCGACACTGAATTTCATCGTGCAGATGCTCAGTGATCGCCCAAGCGAGTGAGATGCCGTCGTACGTGCTCGTGCCGCGTCCGATTTCATCCAGAATGACGAGACTTCGCGCCGTGGCCGAATTCAGAATCCGGGCAGTCTCCGTCATCTCCACCATAAATGTACTTTGCCCTCGCGCGAGTTCATCGCTGGCACCGACACGCGCGAACACACGATCAGCAATTCCAATCAATGCTTCCTTTGCCGGAACGAATGAGCCCATTTGAGCCATGATGGTGATGAGGGCCGCCTGGCGGATGTAGGTGCTTTTACCCGCCATGTTCGGACCGGTAATAATCTGCACTCGGCCGATGGCACGCTGTTCATCGTCCGCACCTTTTAATCCCAGACGCACGTCATTCGGGACGAACTGACCGGCAGGAAGCAGGCGATCGAGCACCGGATGGCGTCCGTCGCGGATATCGAGGACGGGTTCTGCTGTCAGCAACGGTCGGCAATAGCCAGCATTGGTGGCGAGTGTGCTCAGGGCTGCCAGGACGTCGATTTCCGCCATCGAATCCGCCGTTCGCAGCAGCAGTGGCACAAATGTGGCGACCTGTTCGCGGAGCGTAGCAAACAATTCCTGTTCGAGCGATTTCGCACGATCTTCCGCTCGCAGTACTTTTTCTTCGTACTCCTTGAGTTCAGGCGTAATGTAACGTTCCTGATTTTGAGCGTCTGTTTGCGGATGTATTCATCGGGCACTTTGGCACTGTGCGACGCCGTAACTTCAAGGTAATAGCCGAAGACCTTGTTAAAGCCGATCTTCAGGTTGGATATCCCTGTGCGTTCTATTTCCTTCTGCTGATACGCCGCCATCCACTGGCGTCCGCCACGCATCAGGTCGCGAAATTCATCGAGTTCGCTGTTGAACCCGGGGCGAATGACTCCGCCATCCGCGATCGTTAATGGCGGTTCATCGACGACGGCAGCGACGATCGCCGCATGAGCTTCCGGACAAAGTTCAATCCGCTGTTCCAGTGTCTGCAGACGTTTTGATTTTCGTTCGGCCAGTTTGGCTCGCAGTCGCGGCAGTTGCCCCAAAGTCCTGGCAAGGCAAACCAGATCGCGGGGACAGCAGCGACCCGTGGCGATGCGAGAGGTCAGGCGTTGCAGGTCGTATGTTTCTTTCAGGAGTTCGCGGACATCATCGCGCAGAGTCAACTGATTGACGAGTTCTTCAATGGCGTCCTGGCGTTGCGTAATCTGTTCGATATCCGTGAGCGGACTGGAAAGCCATTCTGCCAGCAGGCGCGATCCCATTGGCGTGCAGGTTTCGTCCATCACACCAAGCAACGTGAAATCACGTCGACCGTCGCGCAGCGTCTGCGCCAATTCCAGACTGCGGCGCGTTGCTTCGTCAATGATCATGTGGCGACTGCGCCGCCATGCTTCAATGCGGACGATGTGCGGCAACGCCGTGCGCTGCGTCTCGCGGACGTAGTCCAGCAGGGCACCGGCGGCCGTGACGGCGGGCGAGTCGTCGATATCGAATCCTTCCAGCGTCCTGGTGCCGAAGTGTTCGTTAAGTAGCCGCCTGGCTTCATCCCGGCCAAAGCACCAGTCCGGACGCGTCGTCAGCACCAGAGACTGTTGCTCCGTGCGGCGCATCTGAAGGTTGTCATTGTGTGCGGCGCTTTCGGGAATCAGACATTCGGCGGGATTGATGCGTGCGAGTTCGTCCTGAAGCTGCGATGGTTCAAGTTCGGTGAGCAGAAACCGTCCGGTCGATAACTCCAGCCAGGCGAGGCCGATGCTGGCTTTTGAAGGAGCGACGCACGCCAGAAAGTTGCTCTGCCGCGGGTCGAGGAGTTCATCATCCGTCAAAGTGCCTGGCGTCACGACGCGGGTGACTTCGCGACGAACCAACCCCTTGGCTTTTTTCGGGTCTTCGACCTGATCGCAGATTGCCGCCCGAAATCCGGCACGGATCAGCTTTTGCAGATAGGCATCCAGTTGATGATACGGAAAGCCGGCCATCGGAGTCGGATTATCCGACGCCTTGTCACGGCTGGTGAGTGTCAGCCCCAGAACTTTTGCCGCATTCTGCGCATCTTCATAGAACAACTCGTAAAAATCTCCCATCCGAAACAGCAATATGGTGCCAGGGTTTTCACCCTTCACTTCCATATAGCGTTCCATCATCGGCGAGAGCTTGCTCATCACAACGCCTTCACGTCCGGAAACAACATGCTCACACTGGTGCGATCGTGAATCGAACGAATGGCCTGAGCAAACAGCGGCGCCACAGAGATGACTTCGAGCCTGTGGCCGTGAGGTTCCAGTTCCGGTTCGATCGTATCCGTCACATAGAGGCGTTTGATGCAGCTCTGTTCGATCCTCGCAACCGCCCCTTGGGAAAACACGCCATGCGACACGGCCGCGTAAATATCCTTCGCCCCGCGAGTCTTCAGAACGTCGGCCATACTCACCAGCGAACCGCCTGTGATTGTGAAATCATCGACCATCAGCACGTTACAGCCATCGACAGAACCGATCACCTCCAGCACCTGAGCTCGCTCCGTGTGATCCTTTCGCTGCTTGTTTCCGATCACGACCGGCACACCCAGGAGATTGGCAAACGCCGACGCGGACTTTGCAAATCCGACGTCGGGGCTGCAGATCACGAGCTTCGGGATGTTCAGTGATTTGATGTGGTCGCAGACAACCGATCGAGCGTACAAGTGATCGACCGGGACACTGAAGAATCCCTGAATCTGCGGGCTGTGCAGATCCATCGTCAGGACCCGATCCGCACCCGCCGCTTCGATCGCATCGGCACAGACGCGGGCGCGGATGGAAACTCGCGGCTCGTCCTTCTTGTCGCCCTTGGCGTAGCTGAAATATGGAATGACAGCCGTGATCTGCGATGCACTGGCGCGTTTGAGTGCATCGATCCAGAACAGGAGTTCCACGAAATTGTCGTTGACGGGACGATGCACCCCCTGGATCACAAAGGTATCACGGCCACGGACGTTCTCCAGAATTCGGACGAAGACATTGCCTTCGCTGAAAATCTGTGCCTCACACGGCGTCAGCTGCACACCCAGAGATTCCGCTATGCGTTTCGCGAATTGCGGGTTTCCGGACCCTGCCAGAATCGCAAGGTCGCCACGGGATGATTCCATATTGAGTGAGCCAGCATGGGAAGTCGGGTGAAGGCCCGTCATCATAATTGCGTGACATCCGATTGCATTCCAGTCGCTGGTTTTTAACCGCGGAAACAACGGAATACACAGAATAGACGCCAACCTCCGGCATTCCCTGTTGTCCAGGCAATAAACTTGGATTCCAGCCTGAGAAACTACACGTCTCATCCTTGCACTTTTGGTACAACAAATCACGCTTCCCCAACGAAATTCGGTCCGACCTTGCAGGAGACTCTGAGAACGTGGCAGTCATTGTCCAGAAGTTTGGTGGCACCAGTGTGGCCAATGCGGAAAAAATCCGAGGCGCAGCCAGCCGCGCGGTTGAAGCGAAACGCAAAGGGTACGACGTTGTCGTCGTCGTGAGTGCACGCGGACACAAGACCGACGAACTGGTGGACCTGGCGAAGGAAATCACCAGCCATCCGCGCCCCCGCGAAATGGACATGTTGCTTTCCACCGGAGAACAGGAGTCCGTCGCGCTCATGGCCATGGCCGTTCACGAGCTTGGCGAAGAGGCCATCAGCCTCACAGGTGCTCAGATCGGCGTGCTCACCGATACCACGCACACGAAAGCCCGCATCGTCAGCATCTCCACGAAACGCATGCAGGAACTGCTCAAGGCTGGCCACATTGTGATTGCCGCCGGTTTTCAGGGCGTCGACGCGGAAATGAATATCACGACGCTGGGTCGGGGTGGCAGTGACACAACCGCCACGGCATTGGCGGCCGTACTGAACGCAGAATTGTGTGAGATCTACACCGACGTGGAAGGCGTGTTCACGACCGACCCGCGACTCGTGCCGGAAGCTCGAAAGGTCGAACGCATTTCCTACGACGAAATGCTGGAACTCGCCAGCCTTGGTGCCGGCGTCATGCATTCGCGGTCGATTGAGTTCGCGAAAAAATACCGCGTGCAGCTGCGAGTTCGTCCGGCATACTCAGACGGGCCGGGAACATTGATCGCGCCGGAATCCGATGAAGTGACATCCGTCGTGACCGGTGTGGCGTTTGTCCGCAATGAAGCCATGATCACGCTCGTCGGTTTGCCGGATCAGCCGGGCGTCATGAGCACGTTATTTTCGTCACTGTCGGCGGCAAAAATCCCCGTCGATATGGTCGTGCAGAACGTGGCTCGCGAAGGCACCGCAAATGTCTCCTTCACCGTTGCCGAAGATGAACTCACGGCCGCATTGACGGTTGCCAAAGCCACGGCGTCCTGTTTGCAGGCGGGGGATGTCGTCGCGACAACCGGTCTGTCAAAGGTTTCCGTCGTGGGACATGGAATGCAGACGCATACGGGTGTCGCGGCTCGCATGTTTCAGGTGCTCGCAGCACACGGAATCAATATTCGTGTCGTGACCACCAGCGAGATCAAGATTTCGGTACTGATCGATCGCGGTCGATGTAATGACGCGGTGCAGGCGGCTCATGCCGGTTTCGAACTCGACAAAGCCACGTCGTCTCTGCCTCAGGTTGGTTGCGTATCCAATGGACCTCGCAACAGCGCGATTGATGCCGCCAGCCCGGAATTGACGGCGGATATTATCTCGCGACTGGACAGCATGGAAAGTATCGTCGTGAGTGACATCACGGCAGACACCGATCAGTCGCGAGTCACATTGAGCAATCTGCCCGACGATCCTGGAATCGCCGAAGCGGTATTCACCGCAATTGCGGAAGGCGGCGTGCTGGTGGACATGATTGTGCAGAACGCCGCGCGTGGCGGTAAGGCGACAATTTCGTTCACGGTACCGCGTTCTGATCTTGATTGCGCCATGCTGCTGCTGCGAGAAGTCATGGAGACTTATGAAGGCTCGATTCTTACCTCGGATCGCAGGATCGGCAAGATCTCTGTCTCCGGCATCGGGCTCAGAAGCCACACCGAAGTCGGAGCCCGATTGTTCCGTTGTCTCGGGGCAAACAGCATCAACGTGGAAATGATCAACACGAGCGAACTGAAATTGTGTGTGGTCATTTCCGCCAGCGAAGCTGATCTCGCCATGACGCAATTACGAACAGAATTCGGTCTGGGTAAGAACGGATAAGAATTATGGGACGAATGAGACGAATAAATTTCACACGCCAGGTTTCTTAGAGTTCACGATGCAAGATCTTGTCAGACAAGACGTCTTTAATGCCTGCCAAACCGTGATCGTCAAGATCGGAACCAATGTTCTGACGACAGATAACGATCGCCTGGATCTGGATCGAATTCAGTGCATCTCGGATCAGATTTTCCGAATTCAGCAGACCGGACGCAAAGTGGTGCTTGTCTCGAGCGGCGCGGTCGGGGCCGGGATCGGAATTCTGGGACTCAGTCGTCGCCCCGATTCACTGCCCGCCTTACAGGCGACTGCCGCCATCGGACAACCGCAACTCATGCGCACATGGAACGACGCGCTGATGAAGAACGGTCTGAAGACGGCACAACTGCTGCTCACGGGAAACGACTTTCGCAATCGACAGCGATACCTGAATGTGCGAAACACGCTGCGAACACTGTTCGATTTTGGTGTCGTGCCGATCGTGAATGAAAACGATACGGTGAGCATCAAAGAGATCGCAGTGGGGGACAACGATCAACTGGCGTCCATGCTGGCGACGCTGTTGCCTGATCCGTTGCTCGTGATCCTGTCAGGCATTGCGGGACTTTATAACGGGCCGCCATCAAATCCGGCGAGCGTGGTCATTCCGCTGATCGAAAAGCCGGACGACTCGTTGCTGAAACTTGCGGCGGCGGAACAGAGCACACGCGGTCGGGGCGGGATGGCGTCAAAACTGCGGGCTATTCTGGCGGCCACGGGCATGGGTGAAACTGTCATTCTGGCCAGCGGTCGCAGTGATTCCGTGCTGGATGATATTCGTGAAGGAAAAACAACCGGCACCTTGTTTCTGGCCAAGGGGGAAGCGGTTGTTTCTTGGAAACGCTGGATTGGTTTTGGTGCGCCGCCAGCGGGGGTGCTGGTGATCGATGATGGTGCGACCAAAGCCGTCCGTGAATCTGGCCGATCCTTGCTCGCCGTCGGCGTCACCGAAGTGCAAGGCGAATTCGAGCCTGGCGCACTGGTGGGATTGAAAAGCAAAGACGGCACGGAGATCGCACGGGGTCTGGCGAACTATTCGTCCGACGAAATCCGCAGGATTCAGGGCCGCCGCTCCGACCAGATCGCCGCCGCACTCGGCCATGTGCCGTTCGGTGAGGTGATTCATCGCGACAACCTGGCGTTGATCGGTAAGTGACCATTACGTCGAATTCCGCAATTGTTGTCCGACGTCGTTTCAGTTGTTCGGGCGTTCGTATGTCAGCATGCGTTACGCCTTATCATTACTCAACAGTGGCAGCAAGATGCCTCCATCCCCAGCGATACAGGTTTCGCGAATCGGTGTAGCGGGATTCAGAAGCCGCCGAGCCAAGAACGACCACAATCAAACGCTTGCCATCGCGCTCTGCTGTCGAAACCAGACACGCGCCGGCCTGATCGGTGGTGCCCGTTTTGATCCCGTCATAGCCTTCAGTCGCCAGCAACTCATTCGTATTTTTCCAGAGCACGTTTCTTGTGTAGCCGCCAGGACCACTGACAACAGTGCCTCGCTGGCGAGTTACCGTGTAGTTTCGAAACAGTTCACTCCCCTGCGCTGCACGAGCCAGAATCGCCAGATCACTCACGGTGGTCAGGTGCGATTTCTCCGACAGTCCGTGAGGATTGCTGAAAAGGGTGTTTCCCATCCGGAGCCGGGTGGCCTCGGCATTCATTGCCGCGACAAACAACATAAGCGGGTCGGCTTCTGTGGTGGTAGCAGATACGAATGGCACTGTCGTGATTATAAGTTACTTCAGGTGCAGTGTTTACGCAA
>JBBJME010000055.1:0-34633 GCA_037719765.1 Planctomycetaceae bacterium | reverse complement strand
ATCTCATTGAGGACTTCAGGGTGTTCGTCAGCCAAGCGCACGACGAGCCATGCGGTCATGATCTTGGTGGTGCTCGCGAAAGGCAGTGGCGTCGTGGTTTCATGGCCACCGACCGTTCTTCCATTGGCCGCATCGACGACAATCCAGCCCTTACAGGAAACAAACGGTGGTCCATCCAGAGAATCCATTGGCTGGCGCGTCAGTGTCTCAGCGTTCACAATCTCCGGACTCGAAATATCAGATTCTTCGACGACGGGACCCAATGCCTTCCAAAGCAATGCGTCGGCGATGCCAGTCGTCTCCTGCCCGTTCGCCTCCTGAAATCTTCTGACAGCGGCCTCCGTGGCTGGCCCGAAATCACCATCCACGCCAAGACCGGGCGACGGCTGCGAGCGGGCGTTCAGGGTTCTCTGGAGAAACTCCACCCGAGTCCCGAAGGCTCCGACTTTCAGTTCCGTCGGCTCGTGAGGTGTGCCGCGTTCCCAGGCTGGGTTGAAGTGATCAAATGCCGTACGGGCAATACGGCCGATCAGAACCTGAGCAGTGTTATCATTGTTCCAGCTTCGATCCTTATTCTCCGTCGTGAGCACACAGATGGAGAACGCTCCTTTGGGACCAAATACGATCCCTGCATCACAGCGACTGGTCGAAACCGCACCTGACTTGTGAGCGACCCTGGTTCCTGTGGGCAGTTCCCTGACGAGCATGGCTTTGTCATCGCACGCCAGCAAATGCTCAATCATGGCCTTGCAGGAATCTTCCGAAGCCACAGTGCCCTTGTGAATCTGCTCAAGCAGATCGACCATCTCGCGGGACGTTGTGCTGCCCAGCCCATACAGTCGACTTTGCTCGGGCGAGATCGATGTGTCGCCGCGATAGACTTTTGAGTTCAGCCTGGTGTGCGGAAACCCAAGCGATTCCATGGTAGCGGCGGTGGATGGCAGCCCGATCTGATCGATCACAAGATTCGTCGCCGTGTTGTCCGAGTACCGAATCATCAGGCGGATCGTGTCGCGAACCGTTAACGTGAGCGGGTGTCAAGTGATCCGTCAGAATCCCGGATCCTGGAACCTTGTCGGCCTCAGCCAGCGTGATCTGCTTTGAAAGATCCAGTTCACCACGATCGGCCATGCGGTAGGTCGTCACCATCACGGGAAGTTTGATCAGGCTGGCGGTCGGCTGCACAGTATCCGCTCGCCAGGCAAATTGTTCACCAGTCTCCATGTGCCGAACGAAGACGCCGACCTCGCCCGGATGGGCTTCAATCATTGGTGTCAGCTCAGACGCGAGGTCCGCCGCCGTCACTTGGGAGACATCGAGCAGAGAGACTTCAACCGAAATCAGGCAGGCAATCACAGAAACGATCGAACGGAGAAACATAAAGCTTCCTCGGCTTCAGACTGCAGATGAAAAAGCCCGGCATGCTGGGGATGCCGGGCTTCGGTAAGTTGTTCGTCATGACGACGGAGAGAACATCAGTTGCGGGCCTTTGGTTTTTCCGCCGTTGTGTTTTCGGTGCTGGGAGTTGATTCTGCATCCGGTGACTGGATCGATTCCAGTTTCTTACCTTTCAGCAGCGCATCAACCGCGAAGTCCAGATTGGCTGTCGTGATGCCGCCTTCCACGATGCCCTGCTTGTTGACAAGGAACATCGTGGGCACCGATACAATCCCGTAGCCAAAGTCACCTGGCTGCATTCCGTTTTCTTTGGGTGCTTCCCGCAGACTCTGCCATGTAACTCCATGCTGCTTTAGATAGGCGGGCAGAGTGCTCAGATCGCCGTCCATATTGACGCCCATAATCTCAAATCCGTCCTTGTTGTATTTATCATAGACAGTCTTGATTGCAGGCAGATCGGCGGTGAATGGCTGAGCGTAGGAAGCCCAGAATACAACCAGCAACACTTTTCCGTCGTACTGCGCAGACGAAAGGTCTTTCTGATACAGAGACTTTCCGGACAGAGTCAGTTTGTTGCCCGTTAGTGTCAGACGACGCAGAGCTCCCTGAGCCTTCACGCCCGCATCGGTCTTTGGATAGTTTTTGGCAAGCTGCTCGTACCAGGCTTTGGCATCGTCCAGTCGTCCCATCAGTTCGTAACTGATCGCCAGTTGCACCACAGCATCCGGAGCATCTTCTGACTGAGGCCATTTGCGGGCGAATGCTTCGAGTTGTTCGAACCACCATTTCTGAGTCGACTCACGCAACTTGGTGCCATCGGCCGGAGTTTTTGCCTTGTCGTCATCTTTCAGACGAACAGCGTACTCGGCCATCAGACGGCGATAGAATACATAGCCCAGTAGAGTTTCGTTGCTCTTGACCGCATCCTGAAGTGTGATGAGTCGCGGCAATCCTTCGGGATACAATCCAGACTGCGTCGCCGTTGACAGACTGTCGGTAAACTGCTGAATCCACTGCTGACGCGATTCATCATCCTTTGCAGCAGCGACCAGCTTTTCGCTCAGGTTCGCGCGAGCGACATTGTAGTCGGCAAATGTCTGCGCAGGAGCGTCAGGTTTCGGACTGGCTTCATCAATTTTCTGCAGGTCGGCGAGCAGCTTCTGCATTTCAGCCGACATTTCACCCGCACTACCGCCCTCAGACCGGTCAATGTTTTCACCCAGCGTCGGCTGCATCATCACACCGCCGACGGACACGACAGTCTTGCCGGTCGTATCCACGGGCGCTGGAATCTGGGCCAGCTTCCAGACGTCACCAATCTGAACCAGTTCGCCAATCGAAATCAGATCGTATTTTTCACCATTCTGCACTGTTGCCATCGCGTTCTCGTAGACGATGATATCCCTCGCTGCGCCCAGTTCTTCGCCAGGAATCATGCCCGGAAGCGGTGGATCAAAGCGCACCCAGACGCTGTTCTTGTTGAGCACTTTCGAATTTGCCAGCGACGCCTGCACTTTCTTCGGTACATCACTGACTGCGTCCTGTAACTTCTTTGCCATCTCAGCCGGCAGCCGCAACGAACGAATATCCGCTTCGTTCAGCAGCACGGTATTCAGTCGTGCCAGATCGCCACTGGCCATGGCTTCGATCGCGACGCGCGCGGCTTCCTGAGCGGAAAGAATTTTCCAGCTGTCGATGCGACCGTCTTCATCTTCGTCCAGTCCCCAGCGCGTACCGCCCCAGTTCATCCAGCGATACTGATCGGGACGCATGTTCTTCTTGGTTTTTGCGTCCCCGTTTGTGTCGACTTCGCGGTAAACTTCCAGACCCATGTGATAGTAGCGGAACATGTCCGGAGCACTGTCGCCGTTGGAATCTGTAAAACGTCGCAGCACCTGACCAGCCGGGTTTGTGATGACGTAGCTGCCTTTTTCCAGGACGAGGCTGCATTTGGCCATTTCGGCCGCGTCCGGAGTATCGTATTCGACATCCTTCTGCGCAGGCTTGTATCCCTTGAGAAGCTGTTCTGCCGTGGGTTTCGGAGCTTGACCTTCTGCGGTCAAGGCTGATCCGAATCCGCAAGCCGTTGCTGCCAGAATGATGATGGCCGATCGAAAACCGGCCCGCGCCCGCGACTGGCGAGAGGTCGTGATATGCATCCCTGCTACTCCATCCACTAGAAAATCCTCATCGAAGTTTGTGCCGCGTACCGTTTGAAGAGGCTCCCACCTGCTTTCTGCGGCAACAATTGCCGAAGTGTAAGCAATTCCCCGGAATCAAGTCACCCCCGGTTTTTTCAGGGTTCTCTACCCCCGAGAATTCGCAAAATCCGGGGCTCATGGTGTTGGGTGATACCGCACGCGAGCAGGAATGTGCGGACAATTTTGCCGTTTATTCCTCGCAACGCGGTCATGAGTGAGAGAATTGGCGAGCGGCATGCGTCAGTATGCCGGTACGGCGAACAACTGCCGCTGACGATTCTGCGTAACGGTCAGAAGATGGAACTCAAAATCACGTTCGTCGAGTAGTTGATGGAAGTTGAACGGAATATCATTGCGATTCCATAACCGATCCTGCTTTTCAACAGAGGACTCTCCATCGCAGAAGTGAGACTCTCGATACAATCAAGCGGTCTGACGCACTGGGTGCCGCCGCGCTGGAATCTGTCAGGATCAAGTATGTCCCACTTTTCTCAGCTACTGCCGCAGGACGAATTCAATCGTCAGCTTGAAGCGGATGTTCATCCGCGTGACTGGAAGAATCCAATTCCATCTGGCCGTTACAATCTGGTTGTGATCGGAGCAGGGACCGCCGGTCTGGTGACCGCTGCGGGAGCGGCTGGACTTGGCGCGAAGGTTGCACTGATCGAGCGCGGCCTGTTGGGTGGCGACTGTCTGAATACCGGGTGCGTGCCGTCAAGGGCGTCATTCGTGCAGCCCGCGCGCAGCAGCCGTGCGGAACGCCGGCGAATTCGAGTGAACGTCCCGCCGGATATGCAGGTTGACTTCGGCGCGGCGATGCAGCGAATGCGACGACTGCGGGCTCGTATCAGTCCGAACGATTCGGCAAAGCGGTTTCGAGATCTTGGCGTCGATGTTTATTTCGGCGACGCCCGTTTCATCAACTCCGATACGATCGAAGTCGATGGGGCGAAGCTGAACTTCAGGCGAGCTGTCATTGCGACCGGAGCACGAGCAGCCTCGCCGCCGATCAAAGGGCTGGAGTCGGTGGAGTATCTGACGAATGAAACATTGTTTTCACTGACTGAGCTGCCTCGCAGGCTGGGCGTCATTGGCGCTGGCCGGGTTGGCTGCGAGATGGCTCAGGCGTTTGCACAACTTGGTTCGGAAGTTTTTCTGGTGGAAACCGAACACGGCATCCTGCCACGCGAAGATCGTGATGCAGCAGAGATCCTGCGACACAGGATGCTGAGCGATGGTGTTACGCTGTTGTGCTGCGGCAAGGACCTGGAGATCAAATGCGGTGGCGGAAACAGGAACAAAAACGGAATTCGACTCACGTGCGAATCACACGGCGCGGGTATGACGAGCCGATCGACAAGTTGTTGGTGGCAGTCGGTCGCGCCGAACGTGGAAAACCTGAATCTGGACGCGGTCGGCGTGGCGTGTCACAAGAAGGGCGTCACCGTCAACGAACGCATGCAGACAACGAATCCCATGATCTACGCCGCCGGCGATGTCTGTTCACCGTTTCAGTTCACCCACGCCGCCGATTTCATGGCGCGCATCGTCATCCAGAACGCGCTCTTTTGGGGACGAAAGAAGTCCACATCGCTCGTGATTCCCTGGTGTACCTACACCAGTCCGGAAATTGCGCACGTGGGACTCTCTGAACATGAGGTGAAGGAAAGAAGACTTGAGGTCGATACGTACATCCAAAAATTTCACGACGTTGACCGGGCGATTCTGGATGGTGAAGACGAAGGGTTTGTTAAGGTTCACGTGAAAAAAGGGACCGATCAAATTCTGGGTGCCACCATCGTTGCATCACATGCCGGAGACATGATCTCCGAAATCTCGCTCGCGATGACACATGGCCTGGGGCTTGGCAGGATCGGCAGCACGATTCACCCGTATCCAACACAGGCCGAGGCCATCCGCAAGCTCGGCGATCAGTACAGTCGTACACGGCTGACACCGTTCGTGAAATCGTTGTTCAGGAAATGGCTGGGGTGGACACGATGAACACGATACGCCCTGCTCAACAAGTTTCAAGGCGTCGCTTGCTGCAGGCAGGTGTCGTCGGTACCTTGAGTACGTCGGCATCCGGATTGCTGAGATTGCCGGAATTGCTGGCGGCTGATCAGGTGAGCGGTGAAACTCGTCATCGACCTCCCCCGAAGTCCTGCATCTTTATTTATCAGTATGGCGGACTGAGTCAGTTGGATTCCTGGGATCCCAAGCCGCAGGCTGCGGATGGAATTCGAGGTCCGTACAAGCCGATCGCCACTCGTACTCCCGGCTTTCAGGTCGGCGAACTGATGCCGCGCCTGGCGGAGATTTCGGATAAATACTGCGTGATTCGTTCGATGAATCACGCAGTGCCGGTGCATAACGTCGCCAACGAGATGCTGCTGGCAGGCCGGTCTGATCCGCGTAAGGATTCACCATCGCCTGGATCGATCGTCACGAAGCTGAGGCCTTCGGAATCCAATATGCCGTCGCATGTCTGGCTGCAGAAATTCGGTGGCGGAGCGGCACCTGCGGACACGGCGTATCTGAACGGTGGTTATCTTGGGACGAGCTATGGCCCGTTGTTGCTCGGGGAACGACACGATGACAATCCGGGGACTCCGGGATTTCAGGTGCGGGCGTTTCAAACGGCTGATGACATCTCATTGGCTCGTCTGGAATCACGCTGGAAGCTCTTGCAGCAGCTTGACCCGTCTGTGATTGTTGCGAACCAGAGAGCAGCATCGAAAAAATTTGCCACGATGCATGATCTTCAGGAACGGGTGTTCACGCTGCTGCATGGCCCGGAAGCGCGACGCGCTTTTGATGTCGAACAGGAAACAGCATTGATGCGTGATCGATACGGGCGACATCCGTTTGGTCAGAATCTGTTGATGGCGCGCAGGCTGATCGAAGCCGGTGTGCGACTGGTCAATGTCGTGGCCTGGATGGGACTGGCTCCGAATGACAAGTTTGCCAGTGTGGAAACCTGGGACATGCACGGCAACGCGGGCATCGGTATTTTCGATAACGGTTGGAATGGACTCGGCTGGGCTTTGCCTCGCGCGGACGCATCCGTGGCAACGCTGCTCGAAGATCTGAACGATCGCGGTCTGCTGGATTCCACGCTTGTCGTGCTGGTCGGTGAATTCGGGCGCACACCTCGCATCAGCAAAGGCGCCTCGGCGATCGGCCGTGACCACTGGCCTCAATGCTACTCCGCAATGCTGGCCGGAGCCGGAATCAAGGGCGGCACGGTGTACGGAGCCTCTGACGACACAGCTGCCTGGGTCAAAGATCATCCTGTCTCCCTGGAAGATTTCGGGGCCACGTTGCTGCACGCATTAAATATCGATCCAGCGACTCGGCTGAGTCCCGATGGCTTCACGTTGCCCGCAAGCACTGGTCAACCTTTGTTGGCTTTGTTTTGATGCTCCGCGCGGCAGAAAATGACACTTTTGCGAGGCAGGATCGTAACCCGAAGCGTCAGCGAGGGATTGGGATTTGCAGCCCTCGCTGACGCTTCGGGTTAATATGGTTGCGACCGCGTGAGGTATAACCCGCATTACCGATCCAGCCAAGAATCGGGCTGAACGCAACTCTGTCCAAGTGTTAATAAAACTTCTCAAACTTTGTATATTACCTAGTTTAACATTGCAAAGCGTGTTCAATAATCGACACAATCGTCACAACTGATCCAATCGGACTGTGCAAATTCAGAGGGAATTTGTGCCAGAGCCGTGTTTTCCGGGAAGTTGAGGAGATTGAGAGATGCGTATATTTCGTGAATTGTGGAACGATGAGTTCGGAGTGATCCTGTCTGCCGAGGCAGTGGTTTTGGGGACCGTAGCAGTTCTCGGACTTTCGACGGGGCTGACGGTGGTGTCCACGTCCGTGAACAGTGAACTTCAGGATCTGGCCTTTGCGATGCGCAGCCTGGACCAGAGCTACGAACTCCCGGCTCAGCGTTGCTGTGCAGCGTACACGGCCGGTTCATGTTTTAAGCAGGAACCGGTCGAAGAATCACTGGCCATTTTGTGTGACATCGCACGCAAAGCTGACCAGGAAGAAAAGGAAGAAGCGTCGAAAGCTGAACGCCTCAAGAAGCAGGTTCAGAAAAAAGAAGCTGAACGTAAAAAGAACAAAAAGGAGAAGGAACTCTAATCGGCATTTGATGCAGACATTGCGGACATTCTCGCCGCCTCTCTCTCTCAGTCTCCCTCTCATCGCGTTGTCAATCTCGGGCAATGCGAACCAGCAATAAAGGCTCGTCGGATTCTCTCCCGACGAGTTTTTTTGTTTTATCCGCCAGCCAACGACATGACGTGAAGATTCGGAACCAGGTTCAACGGGCCGCGGAGAATTCAAGCCGGCCAAACCGTTCGGGGGTATGAAAGCTGCCCATTAGCGGCGGCGAAAATGCGAGAAACGCATCATCGGAACGGTCGTGCCGGAAAAGGTTGATCTTCCAGCGCGTGCCGGGCTGCGGCATCGTCTCGCTCAGGACGGACAATGGAATCCGAACCTCGACGCGCCAGATTGTTGCCTCTTCGTCGATCACGACGGCTGACTCCGCGTTCGCGGTCCATTCAAAATCTTTCCTGGGCAGATCCAGTTTCAGGTCAAGCGATTCACCGGAAGGAGCCCATTCAAATTCCGTGTAGCGATTGATCCTGTCCGGTTCGGATCCGATAAATGCTTCAACCACGTCATAGTCCCAGAGGCCGAGTCGTTCCTGTTTCGCTGGCGGTGACCAGATGCTGAGTTGCCGATACGGCATTCATAGCTCAGATACGAAACTTATCAGACCACAGCAGTCGCACGTGTGCTGAGTTCTGGTCTCGCCACACTGTCGATCGATTGATACTCAAGCCTCACCGGGACAGCCTGCGTCCACTCCGGTTCGTCGAGTTTCCCGTCGGGCACAAAGTTGCGATCAATATGCTTTGCAAGAACCGTGGGTAACGGAATCGATCTGGCAAACATGCGGTGAGCGTTGTCAAAGTAGATCTTGCGACAGGCCTCCGGTGAAAGTCGAATACTGTTGATCAGCCAGTTTCCCTGGATCGGCGTCATGTGCGCCCAGTCCCGGTCGTCGGTTTCCATCCAGCGCCAGCACTTCATAAAGAACTCAACGCCGTCGTCGTCGGTTGGATTCTCTGAATCTCCGCCCGAGTGGGAACAGCAGGTTCGTCACCCGCATTTTCAGCAGGTTGAACGCCCCCACTGGGACAAGGGTTTGTTTACTTCCCGCGTCTACTTCCTGTGATTGTTTCCTTCGAAGAGTTTTTAAAACCTACGTTTCCTTCTGCGTTTCCTTCCCTTGCCCCAGGTCTTCTGGATGCCGGGGCATTGTGACAAGCAAGTCGCCACTTCCATCCACGGCCGCCCTGATCTGGCATCGGCAATCGAAACCGATATGGTTCGATCCCTGTGCTCCTGGTGTCGCCGAAAACGGTGCTCAGCGGCCATGAAACGGTTGCACTGGACGTTGCCTCTGGGGATAATCCCGAGACCGCTGAAGGGCATTTGGAAACTTCTGCGACGCGTCTTCGGTGAGCCGGGTTGTCTGCCCAGTAATTGGTGCTCCGCAGTGCTGATGTTCCTGACTGTCATCGCCTGTTGCCACGCTGGACTGGTTGTGGTCACTTGACCAGAAACCTGAGTCCTCGACTGCAATCCAGCATGACTTTGTCACCATCAACTGCGACCAACATGCTGATGCCGGACAGCCTCTGGACAAGTTCAACGCCTTCGATAAACCCTCATACAGAAATGAGCCGATGCACGACGAGTAGTCACTCCACGTCAGGAACAGACTCAGACAGCTCTGGCCCCGTCAGCATTCGCAGTGCAGGTTCCGCCGGAGACCTCGACTCGCCCTTCGGGAACACTCCCCGAAGCGGTCAGCGGTCCGATGTCATGTCTCAACCCTGGCCCTCGCTCTGACCAGCGTTCTGTGGCAGCAGCCCCAATGGCGGGCCACTCCATCCCCGTCTGGTGCATCCGAGTCGAGCCAGAACCGCAGACAAGCATCCGCCGCCGACGGCGATTCCGGCCGCTCCCATCTGCCCCTCCACGACGCAGCCCTTCTGCTGTGCAGCTCCGTCACTGACAACAACCCAACCCAACATCCGCTCCGCACGCAAAAATCGCATGCGACGAGTTCGGGGACTTGTATCACGAAATTTCGACACCTCGACTGGTGACCTCAAACTTGCTGGATTTGGAGGCGACAAACGTGCTGTTCCCACCGAGCCCAAAATGAGTTTGTTATAGACCATGAAGTCTGTCGCAAACACAATTCGGTCCTGGTGTTTTTCGAACAACTGTCGCACGCGAGTCGGATCATGACGCCCCAGTTCAGGAATTCTGGCGGCCATGTCGGCGTACATGTTGGGATAGCGATCGAGCGACCTTTCAACCCAATCGAGATCTTCCGGGTTGTTGGCAAAATGTACGCACACAAATGTGGTTTTTGGATTCCGTTCGATGACACGATTGAGAGCGTCCAGGAGTTCCATCCGCGGCGGGTGTTTCTCGGGGTCTCCGAACCACCAGCTGCGGTGATCCTTCAGTTCTGTCCAGCGTTCGTTCGAATCATCGTAAGGCAGCCAAAACGCTTTCGGATCACCGACGTGAATCGAAACCGGCATTCCCAGCTCGCCACAGCGTTTCCAGACAGGATCGAGTTTCTCGTCGTCGATGCGGATGAGTTTGCCGCTGCCATCCTTCAGAAACAGCCCGAGCCGTTTGAATTCCTTTAGCCCCGCAGCACCCAGGCGATGCCCCTCATTGATTTGCTCAACCGCTCGATTGCTCCAGTCCGCATCATCCCAGCCATTGTAGTCCAACAGCATGTCATGCATGAATCGGCCTGGGTAAAGTGAATCCGCCAACGTACGGGCTTTCTCAAAGTCCGAGGGCTGACCGTCCTTTGCCGTCACGGTGCCAGCGCCAAGAATCACGCCGATCCCGACGCCGGATCGATCCAGAATCCTGATAGCTCGATCAAATCGTTCCGGAGCGGCTTCGATATGCTGATGCAGATCAATAATCCGATGTTCTTTGCGCCAGACATCGAAAGAAAATGCGTCAACCCGTGGATCACCCAAGCCTTGAGCGACGCTGTTTCCTGTGTCGCAAACCATCGAGACGGCAAACGCCACTACGTTCGCAACGAAGAACACTGATCGATACAAAGAAAATCGGCACTTCATCGTCACAGCACTCCCGCAAAGACATTCGATCATCGCAATGTAACTTGCGTGAGCGACCAAGGCGAGTAAGGCAATCGACAGGTGAAAGTATACCAGACCTCTGTTCCGCATTGATCTGGTCGTGGGAAGTCTGTCGATGAACCCTAAAACCAGCCACCTGTGTGGGAAGCGCCCACCGGGACTGGTGATGCGCCTGCCGGGTTTCAGGATGCCGATCAGGTCTCTGAATCCGGTTCCACTCAAGCCGCTGAAAGCGATGCGGAAACATGTCCGGCCAGCATCACGGTCGACTCATCATCGACTACTGACGGCGCTGAAACAGCGGCGGGTTCACCCAGCGAGTGTGAGGCGTATCGCGAGGAGATTATCCGGAAACTGGAACAGGGTCTGACGGCGCAGCGGATCTGGCAGGATCTCATGGATGAACGGGGCTTCGCAGCGAAGTATCACAGTGTGCGGCGGTATGTTTCGAAGCCGCAGAACAAGACACCGCAACTCGTGCGACGCATGGAAGTCGCCGCCGGAGAAGAAGCTCGGATCGACTTCGGCACGGGCACCTGGATTACGACGACTGACGCTGTGACAGGCCAGAGCAAGCAACGCCGCACGTGGATGTTTCGGATTGTGCTTAGCCATTCGAGGAAGGGCTACAACGAAGCCGTGTTTCATCAAAGCACCGAAGCTTTCATCGGCGCACTTGGAAACTCGTTCCGTTACGTTGGCGGAACACCGAACACACTTGTGATCGACAATCTCATGGCCGCTGTCATCCGGTTCGGCCAACCCCTCCTTCATCAAGAGCCGTCAGCACCTTGCCGAATTGAGCATCCGTATAACGTGTCGCAGCGCAATAGCCAAGAACCAATCGTCCGTGTCTTCGGGTGAGGCATTTAGCGAACGCGAGCCCACCGCCTGATTGCAGTAAGCCGATTCAAACAACACACCTCGCTTCGCCAGCAAGTCAATATTCGGCGTTTGAGCCACAACGTCCCCAGAACATCCCGCCACCGGTTTCAGATCATCAACGCAGATCAACAGAACGTTCGGCCGGCCGGTGTTTGGTTTAGCAATGGTCGCTTCCGCCCCATCGCTTGTGTTGCAAAAGGACGTGAGGCCAATGATTGCAGACACAAGCGTCATGGCAAATGTCGCAGAATGCTGCGGGCAAAATGAACCTGGAGCAGTGTTCGAAGATTGTCTACATGTTGAAGCAACGATCTGACTCCTCGCCTGACTGTGAACATAGAACATGAATCGTCTGTGCAAGTCGGCAGCGTAGCAGTTACAATTCCTCATCGCCACATGTTTGCCAGCTCATGAATGTGTTGTCATGGTTAGATATGTCAGGACTCACAATTTGCTCTGTGCCGCCTCATGATTTCTACCGAACATTGAGAACATTCGTCATGAAAGACATCGCGGTAGGTATTCACGCAAAAGAAGTCGTCTGTCAGCCACATTTTCGCAGAGGATAACTCCACAATGAACTCCCGGCCCCATCCAAATCAACGTCAAAGAGCGAGCCTGTTTTTCATCGCAGGTTATGCTGTGTTAGTTGGAATCGCGACTGCGTTACTGCTTGTTGTCGT
Organism: Planctomycetaceae bacterium; assembly: GCA_037719765.1. Taxonomy (GTDB): domain Bacteria; phylum Planctomycetota; class Planctomycetia; order Planctomycetales; family Planctomycetaceae; genus SXXK01. The sequence goes on along the minus strand of JBBJME010000055.1, from coordinate 22,234 downwards.
CAACGTCCTTTTGCCGGAGTCGTTCCTGGCTCATGGTGCGATGCAGTCAAGTGGGCAGGATTTGATGAAATTCCTGTCGCAACGGGAACCCTTAGTGAGAATCGCCGCTAACCCCCGCTTGACGTCCACGTTTTCCGAGTTCGGTTCGAGTGATGGGTCCGATTTGGAGATACTAAAAAGACATCTGACTTTTGAGTCCTATCCGGAGATGGGTTCGAATGCAGTGAAAGTCTATTTCGAGGCGGACACTTCAGAAGTTGCTGGAAATGCAATGAGCGCCATCCTCGCATCATTGCACGACGAGTGGGATCGAGTATTTCCTGATGGAAACCTCTTTGAGGATGCCCAGCGTCTTGTTGAAACCCGATTGAAAGAAGTATCCAAAGCGTCGAATTCTTACCTCGAAGAGGAAATGGCAGAGTACAGAAAAGTAAACGAGGGTTTTGGAAGTCCAGCGTTTAATGCTGAGTTTTTCAGCAAAGAAATGGAAAAGATTGTAGATGAGATTCAGGTGGCACAGAAAGATAAGACAGGCGAGAACTCACTTGAACGGATTCATTCGATCATCAATGGCACGATACCATCGGAATCTAGTGAAGAAACTATGAAGCAGCAGGAAGCTGAACTCGCAGCTTCGCAAGTAGAACTCGAGAAGTGGCAGGAGAAGTTGAAGGAAATGAAAATCCTGATATCAGGGATCGAGTCAAGGAGCGAGTTGGCGGAAAAAGAATCGAAAACTAAGATTGAAGAGCGCCGTCGCAAAAACGATGAAGAAATGGATTCGCTGATAACAGAACTCAAAGAGCTGGACCAGCGAAACTCTCGTGTTGGGCGGTTGATCGTAATCGATCCGGAGTCGAAGCCACCGCGTCGATATTTCTTCCAGCCGTGGTCGGTCTTTTCTGCGGCATTCGTTGGAGTGCTTCTTGGTGCCTGCCTTGGGCTTCAGAGAGGTAAGATTGGACACAAGTCAAGTTTGTCGTGATGTTGATTACCATCAGAAGCCTCAAATGCAGATGCAATTGATTCAACAAGTCGTCGCAGAATTGCCGGAACAAGTGGATGTTCATGCCCTGATAGAGCGTCTGCATTTGTTTGACAAGATTGAAGTGGGTGAACTGGAATTGCAACGTGGTGAGGGAATTCCACATGATGCCGCAAAGGAAACGCTATTGCTGTCGCTCCGGCATTCTGGGCTCCGGACCCTGGTGGCAGGGAACGCAACAATGGGTAGGAACAGTTTCGCAACTCGACACCTTGTCATGCTCAGATTCCGAGAAAAAAATAATGATAATTCTCGATCAACTCAAACAAAACCTGGACGCCATTCATGATGGAGTGCGATCGGCCTGTGATCGTGCTGGTCGAGATTCCGGCGACGTGCGGCTGATTGCCGTGACGAAGTATGCGGAATGGCCGTGGGTGGAAGCTCTGAGTTCGCTGCATCAGACGTTTGGCGAAAATCGTCCGCAGCAACTGGCCGAACGACAGGCCTTGTTGCCGCAAGTCGAGTGGCATCTGATCGGACAGCTGCAGCGAAACAAAGTCAAACTCGCGCTGCAGCACGCAAGCATGATTCATTCCATCGATTCACTGAGACTGCTGGAGCGAGTGGCTCAGGTGGCGGCGGAACTGCAGGTTCGTCCAAGAGTCCTGCTTGAGGTGAATATATCTCAGGAGACCACGAAGTCGGGTTTCACTCCCGAAGAACTACGGGATGACTGGTCGAAACTTGTGGTCTTTTCTGAAGCCGTCCAGATTGACGGCTTCATGACGATGGCGCCGGAGTCGGACGATCCTGAGAATGCGCGGCCGACATTTCGATCCTTACGCACACTGCGCGACGAACTGCAACAGACCGATGCCAGTCGCAACGAGGGTCTGACTCTTTGCGAGTTATCGATGGGTATGAGCGGTGACTTTGTTACTGCCATCGAAGAAGGGGCGACCATGGTGCGAATCGGCAGCCGGATCTTTATAGGGTTGTGACGTGGAAAATCCCTACGAAGCTCCAGCAACCCGGCAACAAGCGAGAGAGACGTTGCGATCTCTGCACTGCAAACGATTGAGACTTTGATTTCCTGAGAAGATTTTCATGCGGCGAGGCCAGCGAGTTTTTGTGTGCTGGCGGCTCTGGCGGTGGCGAAGGACGGGAGCAGGCGGCGTCCTTCGGCGGAGAGTTGGTAAGGGTGAGTCTTTGCGACCTTGCACACCAGACCATGATCCACGAACAGACGCAGCATTGCCTGCAATGCTCGAACGTAGTAGCTGTAATCTGATCGACCGATTGACAGACGAGATCATTCAATGGTCCGATGACGGAGCGATTCAGCAACTTTGCGTAACGAATTGCTGATTGAAACTCTCGCCAAATTTTTTTTGACTTCTTCAATGGATGGCAGATGAATCAGGGAATCCCCCATGCAGACCACCACGTCGAACGGCCCGTGAGATTCCCAAACTCCACGATCCTGCATTCCACCCTGAATTGTCAAAACAGGATGAGTGATCGCTTGAGCCGCAAGTTCCAGCAGCAATTCTTCACTTGTATCCACGCCGACAACACTGAACCCGAGTGATGCTAATGCTAAAGCCTGAAAACCAGAACCGCACCCAAAATCCAAGGCTCTGCGGGAGGTCTGCTTTTTAGCGATTCCAACCGATTCAAAGAATCTGCGATTGTCGGCGACTTTTTGCGGAATGCCACCTCCCATCCATGAATAGATCGGAGCAGAAATCGCTGGTAGTGATCTTTTGTGCCGGACATCATTTGCCTTCTGATCGTGAATTAAAGAAACGCTCGGCGAACGACTCTGTCAGCAAGGTCAGCAACTTCAGTCCAGTTTGACACGCCTTTTGATTCGGCAAGCTTCTGTGCTTTGCAAGCCCCGATTCTGATCCATCGACACCAAGCACATCCAATCCGAGTGAGGCGAGAAACACAGCGTTTCGTCCACAGGCCTCGTGGCGTCCAGCACTACTTCAAGAATGTGAGCGAGAAACCAACTCGTCTGTTGCTCTCTTATACGCCGGGTGGGTTTGAGCAGTGGTTCCTCGATGTGGGCAAGCCCGTCAGCGGGGAGAATCCGAACCGCCAGAGATCAAGCCCCCCAGACATCAAGCAGGCGGTGGCAGCAGCCGAGAAATACGGCGTGAAGTTTGAGAAGAAATAGGAGTTCTTGCTGGCGTGGGGTCGATTTTCATTTGACCAATCGTCACGGTCATTTCCTCGCCCGATCTACCTTGATCCATTCGGCTTCCATCTTGAACGGCCCAGCCTTCTTGTCGCCCAATAGAAAACCCACGGAAGTGACCTCTTCTGGTTTCACCGCACCGGCCTCCTTCACGACTCGACCAAACGAAGTGGCCTCGAATTCATCGAGCGGAACTTTGATCTCGATCCATTCATCCTTCTCGGTTTGCACCGTGGCCCGGTAAGCAAATGCGGTCAGTGATTTATTGAGGTAGAGGTTCAGCGTATATTCCCGGCCATTCGACACTTTCTCCTGACGATTCTACAAACGCCAAATCATTCTCGGATTGTACGCTGACAGTTCGCCCATTCAAACAGAGCATCACATTCCTGCTCCATCACTCCGGCGATCAGTGTACAGTTCCATGCAGGACTGCGACGAACCACTTCGTCCGCCAGAATGTCGATCTGTCGCCAGCCGAATCTTTGCAGAGAGCGAATTGACGTGCCGAAGACGACTGTTTCGATGCCGGTCCACAGGATCGCTCCCTGACACATAGGGCAAGGTTCGGCGGTAGTGTACAAGACGAGGCTCTTTCCCTCGATGCCGACACTCGATGCGGCCAGCTTGTTGATAGCGTCGATCTCGCCATGCCACGTCGGGTTGAGTGAGGTCTTGTTCCAACCTTCCGAGAGAATCGTGCCGGTATCCCGGTCCACTATGACGGCTCCAAATGGAAGTTCGGGGACGTTCGCCGTCAGTTCGATGGCTCGCCGCATATGTCTTTCGTGATCGTTCATGTGTCCCTGTGTTCAATTTCGTTCTGGAGGTAGTGGCAGCGGTGTAGCGTTCTCAAAAGTATCCATGACCATGCTTCTTGATTTGGGAGATTGCTCAATCTGCACGCTGGCATACTTCAGGCATTACTGATGACGGATGAACGGCTCGGAACATCGAGGCCGCCGAGTCCCGCCCGAATTGTTTTTGCGTGCGACGTACTAACGGGTAGCCGAGCCGGGTCAAGAAGTGGTTTGGTCTGGAAAAAGCTACGATGTCGTACCACACGCCGTTGTCGTGCTGACTCCACTCGATCAAGAAGCGTTCTTCACCACTTTCAACGTGGCCCGGCAACGTGCCGTAAGCGAAGCCGAACTTATGGATCGGTCCTGACTCGTCCACGACGTAAACGATCCGGCAGGAGTTGAGCCACCAGAGGCCAATAGCTCGCCCCATGACCGCCACGACTTCGCCAGACTTGATCGGCGTGTCGGGCGACCATGCCTCGACCCACCCCAGTTGAAACTGTTCCCAGCGCTGCAAGGCAGCAATTGCCAACCGGAACACCGGCTCACCCTCGCCGAGCTTGATTCGAGTGCGATCCACGACAAAACCAGAGGGCGGCGTCTTTACCGTCGCTCCCACCGCCGCATAGGTGTAGGGGAGTTTCACTTGTCCCGCCAGAAAACGGCAGATTGATTCGGCTGACGGTTTTCGCAATGACAACATCCCATCCTCGATCTCAGACACAGCCAAGCATGTACGTTGGTTCGATAAGTAGTAAAAATGTCCCTGTTAAATAGTATCCGCAAAACAAATCGCTTCCCAACCGGGAGTTTCCCCAATGAAGATGTCGCCCTCGGAATCAACGAATCCTAAAATGCCGAATGCCCCGTCGTATTGTTGACGGGCGCATCGGGTTACGTCGGTGGTCGGCTGATTTCTTTGCTCGAACAACAGCCCGTCATTTTGCGATGTCTAGCCCGTAAACCGGACAAACTGCGACCATCGGTAAAAGTAACCACGCAAATCGTTCGTGGTGATGTTCGGGATGCTTCTTCTCTGGATGCAGCGTTGCAAGGTGTTCACACGGCCTATTACCTCGTCCACCTGATGTCCGCCTCGAACGATTTCGAGAAAGATGACCGGCAGGCGGCGACAAACTTCGCTCAGGCTGCAAAGAAGGTCGGCGTGCGGCGTATCATCTACTTGGGTGGTCTGGGTGACGACGCCGAACCCAAATTCTCACCACACCTGCGAAGTCGCCACGAGGTTGGGCAAATCCTGCGGGAGTCGGGCGTGGAAACCATCGAGTTCCGGGCGGGGATGGTTGTCGGGGCAGGCAGCACGTCTTACCAGTTGATGAAGTCGTTGACCGACCGACTGCCCGTCATGCTTTGTCCCCGTTGGCTCGCCACTTCTACACAACCGATTGCCGTGGACGACGTGCTGGCCTATTTGCTGGCAGCGAAAGATTTGCCATCAGGAGAGAGCCGAATCTTCGAGATTGGTGGCCCAGATGTCGTGACCTATGGAGACTTGATTCGAGAATACGCTCGGCAGAAGGGATTGAGGCGTTGGCTGATCTCCGTGCCAGTATTGACGCCCTACCTGTCAGGACTGTGGCTGGCGCTCGTGACTCCTGACGCTTACGAGGTCGGTCGGCACTTGATCGAAGGCTTGAAGAACCCAACCGTAGTAAGAGACCAGAAGTCTCTGAAAGTGTTCTCGATTCGCCCGATGGGAGTGAAGGAAGCCATTCAAAAAGCTATCGCCAACACGACCGAGTGAGCGTGGCGGCCGTCACGGTAGTCGCAATCTGAGCGTTCCTTCGCCTTCATCTTAGAAGGAAAACCTGAAAAATGAAGCCCACCAGTGATCTCCTGACGGAGTTTCGTCGTTGGAATGGTTATTGGTCGCTTTTATTTCCGGTCAGTGAAGACGACCTTCTGTTTTGAGACCCCAAGCTTGCCCCAAGAATCCTCCAGATGAATACATTGCTCAAGCAAGGAAGCTCAGATTGATTCGCAATCGACGCCACACAACCGGATCGTTTCCGCAGTTTCGATCCGACCAAATCAGCCCATACACCTCTCCACTCGGGCTAACCTCAATCCCATCTGCAATTGAGGCGAGGAACAGAGGATTCTTGTGGGGAAGCTCCTTGATGAAAGGTAGAACGACTTTCCGACCATCCTCAAGGACAAAATGCGATTCGGATATCGAGCCGACAACAACAGGGGCGTTCGCCAGCCTTCGCCGCCACGCACGGGAAGGATATCAATCCGAGCAACCAATGGCATCGGTGTTGAAACCAGTTCGGGGCGGTCTTTGCAGCGGGCACCCATCGCAGTCCCGAAGACCTGCGATATAGCCACGCTCATGAATGATGAAGCGACATAGGGGCGATCATTGACGTAGTGCCCCAGCAGAAAGCTCTTGTTCCGATTCTTGCCTCGCACCATTCCTCCTGGGTCCACATCCAGCAACAGACAGGCCACACATCGATCCTGACCAGCCTCGGGATAATAGACATGCGCCTTGCCGAAGCTGAGATCAAATGTTTGCAATCGATCCGGGTGCTTGTGCAACAAGTAGCCCAGATCAGTAGCCGGTTCGTGTTCTGTGGAGATTGTCAGGAGCATGTTAGTAGTGAATCCGCCAGTTGCGTTTTTCGATGCTTGTCATCGGCTGTCCCCTTCGCCTCATCTGTTCAAGTCCAAATGTACCAAACACAAAGGCCCACACGGTTGCGTCGAACCGAGCGGGCCTTCGATTTATTCTGAGGAATGTCAGTCCCTAAAAAAAGTGATCACGGCTCACTGGTTTCGCATCGCCATCAACAAACGACAAACAATTCCAGCGATATTCCATGCGTCATCGTCGCCACGATGATGAGTGCCTTCCATTGTCAGGCCGAGTTGTTTGTAGGCACCATCGAGTCCTAATTCATGGGCGATCCCCGTCGCTGCGGCAAACAAGGATTTCACATTCAGATGGCTCGGGCCGAAAGGGTAGCCGACGCCCTGATCTGTACAAACACGCTCAAACTGGCGACGGTCATAGTCGCCCCAGCTTGCCCAAAGGCGGTCCTTCGATTGGAATTCGTTCTTCAGGGTTTTTACCGCATCGGACAGACTCCCTGCATGAGTAAACATTTCAGGAGTAAGTGTTGTCAGTACGGTGCAGAATTCACTGATCTCCGACTGAATGGGCTTGATAAGGATGCTGCGTTTTTCAAGTCGAGTGAGCTTCTTCACATCGACCGGCCAGAGACCGATCTCGATGATTTCACTGCACTGTCCGGGGGGCGGTGAACCTTCCCAACATGTCGATTCCACATCGATTACAAGTATCACATCCATTGATCGTGCCACGGCAGTTTCCTTTCCAATGATGAACCTTCTTCGTCACCATCTGTCTCGTAGACATTAAAGTATTTGTGTTTCTGTGCAGACAACTGTGTTCGCTGCATGGTTCGTTATTCGGAGCAAAGGCAGATGATGGCTTATCTTGGGTGGCTGCTGCTAGGTCTTATCGCTGGGGCGATTGAGGCAGCATTAGCCTCAAGACCGGGGCGAATCGATCAGGCCATTGAGTTTCCACTTCCCGATGAAGAGGGCAGAACGAAGCTCGTACGTCTCTACTCGCAGGGGATTTCACTGTCGGACGCAGGGATGACCGAAATTGCTGGACGAACAGAGGGCGTGAGTGCAGCCTTCATCAAGGAACTCATGCGGCGCATCGTGCAATTTCACATCGAACGAGATGGAACGGGTGAGATCACTCACACCGACATCGACAGTGCCCTTGATGAAATGCTGTTTCGAGGCGGGGCGCTCAACCTGAAACTGCTTGGTGCGGGAAAGGAACAAAGTTGAGTAGACCTCTCTGGAACCGGCTGCGATGAACTTTAGTTCCGTCTCTGTCATCGGGAATGCGCTGCGACTGCGAACAACGAAGCTGACATGAGCGCTACTCAGCAGGAAATTTCATGATTGTCATATTGCCGTATCCTGCAGGCCATTGGCTTTCTACCTCGACCTCTCCAACAGACTCCCCCTCGCTCAATTCAGCCGTGAAATCCTTCTGGAGTTTGTTCGTCTGATCGATGTACAGTTTTGCCAGGTATTTACCGGGCGGAAGCTTCCCTGCGGAAATCTGTTTTGCCCAGTCTGTGTCTCGTCGTGCCGTCAGACTCAGCGAGTGCTGCCATAGATTGCCGTCGCCAAACACAGGCCGGTCTGAGGTCGCCACTCGATGTTCGGACCAGCCGGAAGCAGTCTGCTGATACAAGTCAACCTGCAACAACATCTTGTCGTACTTCGCCGGGACACCCTCAATCTTGAACCAGATGTCCGTGACAACTGACACTTCGTTGTTCGGCTCAGGCAGTTGTTCGGACTTGGCATACTTAGCATGGACGATGGCAGTGTAGTCATCAATGAAGCGGCGGAACTGCTTATAGGTTCGGTCGCCAATCACCATCTTCTGTCCACCGCCATGCTTGACCTGCATGGTGGGCTTCAGAAGCAGCAGACTTTTCTCTGGATCGTCAGTGTCGATCAATTCAGCTTCCAGCATGTACTTCAGCGTGGCCTGCGGATCACGGAGCGTAATCCATGACACTTGCTCACCATGCTCTTTTACCTGCTTCTGATTCTGGTCAGGGGAGTGGCAGGCGGCACAACGCCCCACCTCGCTCCAGACGTTTTCAACGAATGAGGCCAGCACACGATCCTTCCGAGCGTGACGAATGACTTCTTCGGGGATTTGAGGGCCAATCGCCTGAACATTTTTGTCAGCGATCAAAGTTGAATCACTCACTGCCGCCCGAACCCATGCCCGAAAAGCCTCGAACTCCTGCTGCCGAACGTTTTCAGTCACAAGACTCGGTTGCTCAGGGCGACGACTGATGAATGTGAGAATCTTGGAATGGTCTGGTTGCTTCAAGTCGATCAATCCAGCGGACACCAATGAGGCGAAGGTCTGCTGCTGAGTGGGGCGGATGTACTCTTTGAGATCAACGCCGCTCAAATGGCATTCGGCACAACTGGAAGGCTTGGCCGACTGAAAAATTGGCAGGATGCGTTTCTCAAAGATGGCGAGCGAAGAGTCGCTGACTGTGATTTGAGACGACTTGTCATCGCTCTCGGTCAAGGATGAAGGCTCACCAGAATCCTGTCGCTCGCCGCTGTGCGGTTGTTCAAGCGGAGGCGTATTTGCTTGAGGAGCATCGTCTCGACTGCACGAGACGACACCGCACAGAATGGTTGAAATCACAATAAAACGAAGACTTGACGGCATGGACATCTCGCAACAATCTGACCACAACCAGTAAACCGAGAGGACACTCAGGGAACGCTGATTCTACAGACAGAAACGTGGGATGGATAGATTTGCATTGGGTGCGGCCCATTTTGCAATGTGATCTCGCTCTTCATCTAACGAATCCACGGGCTTCGTTGACACAAACAACAGCAGGATGGCAGCAAGGGCCGAGAGTCCGGCTCCCCAGCCAAATGCAACCAGTGGCCCATGTTGTTCGTACAGCCAACCGAAGATCAGGCTCGACGGCAGGGCGGCGATGCCGATGGCGAAATTGAACCAGCCGAATGCGAGTCCCTTCCGTTCTGCACCAACCAACGTCGCTACCAGCGTCTTTTCCGCAGGTTCTGTCAAGACCGTAATGAGAAACTGTGGCATCAGCGGAAAAATTATCTCGCTGGCAACATCGTTCAACAGGCTGGCTGCCCCCAACAACTTGACGTTGCGAGGAAGTGGCCGGTTGCCCTGATTGTCGCTTATTTCCCCGGCCACATTGGTCTCCATTCACACGCTAGTCTTGCACAGACTTCACAGTGCCATCGTTATCATCATGCGTATGCGGGAATGGCTCCAGGTGAACGAGAACATCTCGCAGATTTGGAAACTGTGACAGCAATTGATCTTTGACCTGATGACCAATTCGGTGTCCCGCTGCAACTGAAAGGTTCTGATCGACTTCGATGTGAATGTCAGCAAAATACTCCAAGCCTGACTTTCGCACCCAGAGTGTTTCCACGTCTTCCACGCGCTTGACCGACAGCGCCACATCTCGGATGCGATCCACAAACTCTGAATTGGCCTGCACGTCCATCAGTTCGCTGGCACTGGAGCGGAACAGTTGGATGCCAGACCAGACGATAGCAGCGACGACCACGAGGGAAGCCACTTCGTCTGCCCAGATGAATCGTGTTCCACCAAGTCGAATGGCAGCGAGACCCGTCAGAACCGCAAGAGAACAGAACGCATCGCTGCGGTGATCCCAGGCATTGGCGATGATGGCGGATGATCCCGTTCGCCTGCCGACTCGCACGTTGTACTGGTACAGCCCCTCTTTGATGAGAACATTGGCACCAGCGATCCAGAGAGTCCAAAGAGGAGGGATTTCATGCTGAATCGTGAGCCGTTGAATGGCTTCCCAGCCGACAAGCAGTGCTGAAATCATAACGAGCAACGCTACGTTCGATGCAGCAATTCCTTCTGCTCGTGTATGACCATAGGGGTGTTCGGCGTCAGCAGGACGCTGAGCGACTCGGAGGGCAAACAGCACCACCACGGTCGTCACCACGTCGCCAATCGAGTTGACCGCATCAGCAATCAGTGCAAATGAGTGACCAATGATTCCACCCACAAGCTTGGTAATGCCCAGCAACAAATTCACCCCAAGGCCGAGAACGGCTGCTCTGGTAACATCTTTATAGAGTTCCGGCATGGGTGTGCTTGAAGCCAATTCAGATTCACCTTCGTCAAATTTTGCAGTTAGTAGAACCCATAACTCGCAACAGTGGGTGTTTAACAATTGCGATTGTATCGAATTGCGTTCTCCCCAGCCTCAAAGTATGGATCGATTCTCCAATCACTTCGTCTTCCACCGGACAATGGCCTTCACCGAATAGACGGTCAAGACGGCTTGTCCGAAGCGGTGCAGGGCGTTGGAGTACCGGACTGATTTTCGCCTACTCGAAAACCCACTCGCCCTATTCGGCGGGATGCAGTTCGGCTTCGCTGGGGGTATCGCTGACGATGTTGGTGGCGGGGCTGTGGTTGTAGAGGTAGGCTCGGCGTTCGGTGACGAGGCCGGCTTCGTTGCCCCAGAGGAGGCCGATGTCGCCGCGGATTCGCAGGCCGCTGCCGAGGTGCTTGAGTTCGATGTGGTCGCAGCTCAGACGGATTTCGATCACATAGCCCGACTGCGTTTCTTTGACGGCGATTTGCGTGTCGCCAACGGGGATGACCGATGCGAACGTGTGCGACTTCACGGGGGACTCGAACTTCAGCGACTCTTCGGGTATCGCATCGGCCTTGAGGGGGCGATACGCCATCACGATCGGACTCTTCTCGGTGGGAGCGATCAGCACGCGGATGTCGCCTGCGATCGGTGTGGTGCGGTCGGGGCGAATCGGGCCGAAGGTCACATCGAGCGCGTCGCCGGTTTTGAACGCGAGCTTCGGATCGGGGCTGGCGTTCTTCCACGGCGACGGGTCTTCGACTTCCGCGAGCAGCCACAGGTGTTCGAGCGTGTGCGCGATTGCAACTCGAGCGATAGTCTTGTCACCGAGTTTGATCTCCCGACGCGGCAAGTCTTTCCATTCGTCGGCATCGCCATCGACTTTGAATGACGGGAAGCGACCGCGCACGTCGGGGACTCGCAGTTCGCTCGGAAGATGCGGCGGCGCGAGGTTGTCCGGCCCTCGCTCACGCTTCGGGTTCGTGTCAGCGAGCGTGACAGTCCCGGCGTCGAATCGTTTCACCGATTCCAGTCCTTCGACTCGAACGACCTGGCAGCCGTGGCGGCCGAACAGGTAACGGACGACGCCGTCATCCTGACGAGCCATCATGCCGCCAAAGCATTCGTCGTAGAGGCTGATGTTGGTCCAGTCGGCTCCGAATTCTTCTTTGGCTCCCCAGCCCTGGGGCGATTCGCGGCTGTCCTTGAACAGCGGGCTGACGAACAGGCCGTCTTCGCTCCAGAGAAACGCCTGGCCTTTGTTACCCTGCATCGCAACGACCTGGCCCACGTCGCTGCGCGAGTCGATGATGCCGGCGTAATGCAGTTCTCCGACGCTGCGACCGGTCTGGCCGACTTGATGCAGCGTCGAACTCCACGACGCATGCACGGCGGGCCAATTGCAGCGATATGTCGCTTTGGTTTGGCCGTTCTTGTCGGTGAAGAGATGATGCCCGGCCTGATACACACCCGATTGCGGACTGTTGAATTTGCCAGACAACCCCGTGACAAGATGCTGGCCGACGGGCAGGTAATGCTGCGCGATCGGCAGTCGCTTCGACGAGGCCACGTCGTACACCGGCACGCCTTGAGCCGTGAACCGCGTCGGCTTCAATTCGATTCCCTCGACGTACCAGATTAATTCTTGCGACGGCGGATAACCGGTGCCGACATCGGCGCGGTACGTCGATCCCGGCAGACGCTGGAACTCATCAGGCTGCGGCCGCGCATCGGCGTTCAAGTCGGTCCACAGAAAGATCGCCTTCGGTTCGTCCTTCACCGATGGGAATGCCTTGTTGTGCTCGTGCGAACCGATCGACAGGATCGGCCGATACTCGCCCCGTTCGTCCGCCTGGAACAGAATCGGGAAGCCGTTCGACTGCAACAGGTACTCGCGCATCGAGCCGCTGACATCACTGCGGAACAACCGCGCCGAACCGAACAACGTCCAGGGCGCGCCGGTCCACATCCAGAACGGCGCGTCGGCCGGTTGCGGCGTGGTAGCGTACCGCAGCGGGCGATAGCCAGGCTTCGAACCCGGTTCAAGTTTGTAAATGACGCCGTAGCCGAACGCCAGGGTCGGGTCTTGTTGATGCAAGCAGGTGTTGTTGGCAGAGTACCATGTCGTGCCAACGAAATCTTTGACGAACTTACCGTTTGCGTTCCATACCGCGATACGGCGCACGAACCCGACCCCTGGCTTACTGTCGGTCTCACCCTGCTCGGCGACCCAGAGGTCTCCGCCGTCGTCCACGGAAATCGCTTCGATCCCGTGGAGCGCTTCGCGGTCGAAGTCCAGCCGCTGACCCTGGCCGCCCTGCGTGCCGATCACGCGGAGCAGCTTGCCGTCCGGTGAGAAAACTTTCGTTTGATAGCCGCGCGCGATCCATCACGAACAGGTTGCCGTCTTTGTCCGTCGCCAGAGCGCCGGGCTTCTCGACTTCGGCGGGAGTGATCCGTTCCCAGATCGGCTTCGCATCATCCGCCGGTACGCGAAACAACCCGGCGACCGACGAGATCAACAACCCGCGCCCCGTCGCATCGAACGCCAAGCCGTTGCGCTGACCGGCGTGATCCAACGGCAACTCGACGCGATTCTCGCCGGAATTCTTGTCGAAGAGGACCACGCGATCTTTCCAATTCGCGTCTCCCTCTTTGTGGATGAGCACCGCCACCTTGTCAGTTCCGACTGCGATGGCCCACACGTCTTCATCGAACTTCAACAGCGGCTGCGGTCCCTTCGCCGTCTGAAACGGAGCGTTGCCTCCGGTGTGATACTTGATCCGCTGCACGTCCTTGCCGCCGCCGAGTGCGATCCACAACAAACCGTCCGCCGCCGCCATCGCCTTCGGCCCGCTCCAACCGCGACCGAAGGCGTGAATCTTTTTGTCGTCCGCACCAAGCACAAATCCCGGCGAACCTCCTTCCGCCGTGTGGCCGCCCAGAGCGACTCGCCACGCGCCGTTGTTGTGACCTCGCAAGCACGCGATGGCGTGAGGATACCCATGATCGCCGCCCCAGCCGCTGTTTTTGTAATGCTCCCACGGCGGCGAGCCGGGGTTGAGAAAGCTGTACTCGTAGACGCACTTCAAACCGGGATGCGAGCAGCCTCGAAGGCGATACGACCCGTCCGGCACCGAACGACCGTAATCGTCGAGACCGTTCCACTCGACGCCGAGCACTTGCGGCTCCGTCGCATTGGCCTTGCCTCCGAGCTTCGTGACCTCGCACGCATCGAGCAGATTCCGCACTCGGACTCCGTTCGCATCGTCTACCGCCACCGTCACGAATTTGTGCCCCGGCGGAACCGTGATGTTCGCCGAGACCGGCCGCACCAAACTCGCATCGACCGCCTGCCACCGAAACTTGTCCCACTCCCAATGCGCAATCTTTTGCTCGTCCTTGAGCTGCGGTTGTCGCGCCGGTTTCGCGGGCTCGGCATTCGTTGGTTCGGTCGCTAGCTCGGCGACCGCTGTTTGCTTCGGTCGATCGGTCGCTTCCTGATCGACAACTTCCTGGACAACCTCGCGCGGCTCATTCACCGGGACTCCCACGACAACCACTTGCCACCAGCGAGCAAAGAAACCGCGTAGCGGTGAAAACACCGCCGCACTGGCAAGCGTCGAGATCAACAAGACGACCACCGCCGTGCTCAACCATCGCAGTCGCCGCGACCCCTTGAAGCCTGAAGCGCGAGCGAAGTCTCGTTGAGCCGGAACCGTCCCCGCCGAACCCTTCGCTTGCGCTTCAGGCTTCAATCGAGTGGATTGCACCTCGCCGTTCGATTCTTCGACAAGCTGCCCCAACAACGCTTCCTGCTGGGCGTGCTCCCACACCGCACGTCGCGCGATCGGCGAATCGGTCAAGCACTGCGACAACTCACGAGATTGCTCCTCGTTCAATTCGCCAGCGAAGTAGTTCTCAATCAATGTCTTGAGGTCCGTCATTCTTTGATCCTCTGATGCAGTCGAGATGGAGCCGTTTATTGGGATTCATGTTGATGGTTGTGCCAGACAAATCCGTCGGAACGCGCTCGCGTCCGGTTCAGCCTGGGCTAGCGGTCTGCGGCTCATTGAACTCGTCCCTCCGCAACGTCCAGCCGGCGTTGCACGCAGTCCCACAACGCATCCTTCGCGCGCGACAACGCCACCTTCACCGAGCCGACTGTCCAGGACATCCGCTGCGCGACTTCGTCCAGACTGAGCCGCTCGGCCGAGTACCGCAGTTGCACGACTTCCCGCGCTCGCGGAGCCAGTTCACCAAGGCAATGTTGCAACGCCTCGCGCCGAACATCTCAGGCGTTGTCCACCTCATGAGCCGCTTGAGCCAACAACTCCCACGCCTCATCCGCCAACTGCCGCGCCGCCGGAAACCGCCGCTGCCGATGCTCCAAAACCTTCAGCCGAGCAATCGTTCGCGCTCATGCCAGAAAGTCGGCGCCCGCCTGAAACTTCGCCGCCTTCGCGGTGACGATCAGGAAAACCTCCTGCAACACGTCCTCGGCCGCCGCACGATCCGGCAACAGCCCCAGAATAAACCCGCGCAGCCGATTACAGTGCAGCAAGAACAGCTTTTGAACCTCGCGGAGATGTGTGTCTTCCTGTTCCATACAAACCAATGATCCGGCTCGTGAAAAAGTTAGCAACACAAACTTCGCGCCTTCCGTGGGGCACGTTTCCAACGTGCCAAAGCCGAACCAGCAGCCGGCACGATAGAAACGTGTCCCACAGTGCTGGCGGCACTTGGCGAGGTCAAGTGGGGCAGTTGATCGCGCTGGTTTGGAAAGTCGCCACGGAGTTACTGTATCCGCTGTCGGGCGCTCCGGCATGGGAATTCATCGAGCGCGGCGGCCGCTACATCGCGCCGTTGGCTTTGTGCATCGTGTTGTCTCGAATCGCTGAGGCTGAGTCCGCACCGGACGTAAATCCCTGAATCGAAAGGATCTCTCCATGATTGCTCGCCGTACTTTGCTGCAAAGTTCGCTGCTGTTGTTGGCGACGATGAGCTTCAGCTGTCCGCCGGCGCTGGCTCAAGCACCGCGACGGAATCTCAATGACACGGGTCGCGAGGAATTGAAGCAACTCCGTGATGCGTTCAAACAGCTCGGCATCCCGGTCGGCAGCACTCTCAGCATTCCCATCTGGCGCTGCCGAACTGGCCTTCGGAAAATGCGAAACTACGCGCGATCTGCTCGGCACCGTGACGCCAGGAACCTCCGATCTGCTGGCATCCGCGCCCAGGCCGGGAACCAACAGGGTACTGGTCACTCACAATCAAACGCTGGCCGGGATGCTGCCCGTCGCGATTAACGAGGTTGAAGAAGGCAACTGCGTCATCCTGCAACCACAATCCGGCAAGGAACCACGCTTCATCGCTCACCTCGCCCCGAAAGATTGGTTCCGCCTGGTCGAACAGCTCAACAAAAAAAAGTCGTCACTGAATGCGCTTCCCGTGGCGCCGGCCGAGAATGTTCAAAACAGCCGCGAATCGGAGGCAAGCACCGCAGTCTTCGATGTCGCACTCTCGACCTCAGCCAGGTTGACCGAGCTTGCCGGCTGTTGGCTCGGCAGCCTGCCAGCCTCAGCGAACGCGGCTTGCGCCAGGCAACAACGATCACCGAAGGACCACACCGGGGCGAACGAGTGCTCGGCCCGGAAGAAGACCTCGCGCGGCAACTCGTCCAATCGCTGACTGCCGATCAGCGAGACGTCGCACTCGTTTCCAAAGGTACTCCACGCAATGTCCTATCGGGCTGGTCCCAGCAAGCCACTGACTCCGGTCGCAAAAAATTCTACTGGTGTCCTTCTGCCTCCAATTTCAACCACTGATTCGGCGAACGAACCCTATTTCATTATCTGCGAAGTGGTTCCCCACTTGCCGCCGAAGACAAATTGAGAGACCGGTTTCCGGCCTCTGGAGGCGAGGTCACGCTCCTGATACGTCTCTGGCAGTGTGTTTGGATCGGCAGCATAGCCGATTGCCAATCCCGTCACCGGCTGGACGTCTTCGGGGATGCCATAGAGTTCACGCACCTTGTCGGGCAGAATGCCGATCATCTGGTGAACGAACAATCCTCGGGCTGTCGCTTCAAACGTCAGTTTGGCACTGGCGAGCCCGAGGTCGTGGACGGCAGCGGCGTTCGCCTTGCCGTTGCGAGTGAACTTGAGATTCGTGCAACCAATCGCCAACACCGGAGCAGCCGGCGCCCACCCCTGATTTCCCTCCACCAAACAGGAGAGCATTGTTTGAAAGGCATCCTCTTCCTGCTTCACCGCCACAACGTAGCCCCACGGCTGTTCGTTGTACGAGGATGCCGCCCACCTTGCCGCTTCGAACAATGAGCAAAGGTCCTCAGTTGATACTTGACGTTCGGCGAAGGCGTAAGGACTCCACCGTTTTGAGATCAGTTCGTGTATTGGGTGGTCAGGATTCGCTTGCTTCTGCGTGTTCATTTTTCAGACCTCCAGTTGGATACGTTTCAATCGCCGTCAGTTGTGAGTTTTGCTTTGGCAGGTTCCGACGTCCCGGATGACGCCGTGACCACCAGTGAAGTCAATGGCGGCGGCGTCCCAGTCTATGCTGAAGTCTCCTTCGGCAGTAGTCCAATGAGGATCGTTGTCCTGGTTCTGGATGAGTCTTCACGATGCCGCCGCGTATCCGCCGATGAGGTTACTTCGCCGGAGCTTCAAACACTTCATCAAAAAACGATCGCATGGCCGTCCATGATCGCTTGTCAGCTTTTTCGTTGTAGGCTGCGCCGCGTGAATTGTCATTCCCTGCCATGGGCTGCGTGAAGGAATGCACGGCACCGGAATAGGCGATCATCTGCCAGTCAACGCCAGCACTGTTGAGTTCGGACTTGAACGCTTCAATGTCGTTCGCAGGAACGAACGGGTCATCTGCTCCGTGGCAAACCAGAATTTCCGCCTTAATCTTCTTGCCGGCTTCCGGTTGCGACGAATCGAGACCACCGTGAAAGCTCACGACGCCGGAAATGTCGGCTCCGCTGCGCGCCAGTTCAATGGCACCAGTGCCGCCAAAACAGTAGCCGATCGCCGCGATGTGATTCTGCGCGACACCGTCCCGGCCGCGAAGCTGTTCCAGTCCGAGCGTTAATCGGCGGCGGTAGAGTTCGCGATCCTTTTTGTAAACGCCAGCCTGGTTCGCCGCTTCCTGCTGATTTGCAGGGCGGATGCCTTTGCCATAGACATCCACCGCGAACGCAACGTAGCCAAGTTCTGCCAGCTGTTTGCAGCGGCTCTTCTCGTAATCGGTGAGCCCCAGCCATTGATGAACAACCAGCACTCCCGGAACCGGCGTGTCAACTTGCGCCGCGTCCCATGCGACAAATCCTTCCAGTGCCACATCGCCGTCACTGTACTGAACAGCCTGAGTCTTGATTTCCGCACTGGCTGAACTAAAACAGAGTCCACTTACCAAAACTGCAGCTACGAATCGCATGACATCTCCCTTTCGATTTTCCAGAGCATTCAGAATCACTGTGCGCCATCGATTCTCAGAAAATTCATGGTACTCAGCAAGTGGGTCAGCCAGCCCTGGCTGATAATTTCCCGAAGCACGCTCGTTTAGTCAACACAAACGTCGATCAGGTCGGGGACATGGAATATCCCTGCGGCAGGCATTGCCGGCGTTCTCCGCACTTGTCGTTACTGCCTCGATCCCATCAATCCCATGAGCGTCTCTTCCTGTTCTGCCACATCGCGGACAGGAAATGGAAATCGGGTTTCGATTTTTCTGCGGAGCGGGGCGAACGACTGCACAAGGCCGCCCGAGACTGCAAGCTGGTCCCATGTCGGCTGAGGGCTCATGCGGCGGGAACACGTGAGATAGCTGTCGGCCATGAATTCAAAGGCGGCAAGAAACAGATTGCCGACCGTGAAGTTCTCGGTGGTGATGCCGTTGATTCGTCCGTCGCAGCCCATGGCACTGGCAAAGAAACTCAGGTCGCACGACAGCCCTTCACCGGTTGCATTCTCTGCGGCCTGCTGAATCAGCTGCCACGAGTTTTCAATCTTGACGCCTGCCAGTCGAGGCAATTCGGTCAGGAGAGATTCAAGGACCGTGAGCGAACGGCCGGCAGGAATGTGCGTGATGGTGTTCAGAAACTGTCCGTCGAACCACGGACGAGTCTGACAGTCGGCAGGCCGGAATTCCGGCGTGATCTGACTCACCTGGGAACCTGTCGACGCGTTGATCGAGAGTTCATGCGGCTGCAGGCTGATGCCGCGCAGCGCTGCCTGCTGATCACCGATGACCGGATAACACGTCAGCGTCCGGCCATGGCGATGGACGCTGCCGACCGGCTCCTTTTCGTTCGTGAGTTCCGGCCAGCGCAGACCATCAAGGCCCAGTGCGGCAAAGGCCGTCTGATGCCAGGCGTTTGTGCGCAGATTCAGCATCCCGATGCCCTGAGTGCGTTCCATCTGCGGGGCCGCGTGGCAAAGACGAGCGATCACATAGTCGCCAATGGTGATTGGTGTGGCCTCAGCTGGAAGCTGCTGTCGCTGCTTCATCCAGTAGAGCAGACTGGTGGCGGAGCCTGGTTTCAGTTCCTTGCCCAGCTCTTCAAACACGGCATCGGACCAGCAGCCACGGAGGCGATCCAGCGCAGTCGTGCCGTCGGCATCAGCAACCGTCGTCCGCTGATCCCGCCAGGACAGGTAATTCGTGACAGGCCGAAGCTCCTGATCCACCAGCATAATTCCACCCATCTGCCCGCAACTCAGCAGGGTATTGGCGTCCGGAGCGTGGCTGCAAAGGCGATCGATCACGCTGACGGTGCGCGTGAAGATTTCTTCCGGCGAGACTTCATGAAATCCGGACGGCAGTCCTGCGACGGGATCCGGGAACGGCTCGCGGACAATGTGCGAGACGCGGGAAGTATCCAGTTCCAGCACTGCACCTTTGATAGATGAAGAACCGATGTCCAGACCAAGACAACGCATCGACGACTGTTCCTTGCAGGGGCTGAGAGCCCGTGACCCAATGTGCCCCGACACTCCGTGGCGGGAATTCTTGCCACGGAGTGACGAGCAACACTGATGAGCGCACGGTGCGTTCATCTGACAATGTGCGACACTAATTCAGGAATCCTGGTACCGCACAACTCACGACATCGGCGCATTCCCGCAGTTTCATCCGCACGTCTTCCGGGAGTGCGATGCCGTGCTGAGCTGCATCCCGAGCCGATTGAAACTCCCGCTCACCGGGCAGCAGCACAGACGGGATTCCTTCCGCCGTCGGTGCGGCATGGATTTCATCGGTCAGCGACTTCATGCGTGAGTTGAAAGCAACGCGATCGGTCATCGCATCGATGTCGGCCAAAAAGAAGGATGCATTGTGCAGCGACGGTTTCGACGCCAAATCAAAAATCCAGCTTCCCACCTGCCACGTCATCGCTCCGCCGGGAATCAGCGCGGAAAGCACTTCACACCACAGCCCCAGTCCATAGCCTTTGTGTCCCGCCATAGGAGCCAGCGCAGCTCCATGCGGGTAAAGTGATCCATCGGTCGTCGGCAGACCGTCCGGACCGATCAGCCATGTGGCCGGAATGGATTCGCCACGCTGATGTGCCGCATAAACTTTGCCTCCGGCGACCGCGGCCGTTGCCATGTCGAGCAAGACAGGATCACCTCCGGTTGGAATTGCATATGCCAGTGGATTGCTGCCCAGCACCGCTTTTGTGGAACCAGGTGCTGCGACGCTCGGCATATCGTTGCCAGTCACCATCGCAAGACAACCCGCCTTCGCAGCCTGCAATGCATAGTGGCCGGCCGCACCGATGTGTCCCGTGTTCCGCAGAGCGACAAACGCCACGCCAAATTGTTTCGCTTTCCTGAGGGCAGTCTGAACGGCAAAATTCGAGCCGATCTGCCCAAGCCCCGATTCGCCATCCACGATCGCCCAGGCCGGACCTTCGCGTTCAATACGCGGAACGGCTGAAACGGGATAACCGCCGCCCTGCAGCTTCTTCAGGTATCCCACGAGCAGCTTGGTGCCATGCGTGAAGACTCCCAGAACGTCAGTGGACACCAGCGCCTCGGACGTAACATGACAGTCCGCATCCGACAGGCCTGTTGATCGCAGACACTCGGTGACAAAAACTGTGAGATCAGCAACAGCGATGCGATTCAATGAAACCTCTATTCTGCTCACGGCACTTCTGGCTAGTTGAACATTGCCACTTTCTCCGAAATAGTAACTCGAAGCGTAAGCGAGGGAACGAGTTAGGTACAATCCCTCGCTTACGCTTCGGGTTGCAAAAACGCTCGGTTTCCGCCAAAACAGACGCTTTCCAACTAGTTTACGACATTCACCAGCGGCTCCCCGTTGAGCGCCATCAATGCAAGTCGGGCGACTGTCTCGCGAAGCTTTCTGACAGCCGGGACGCTGGTGGAGGCAATGTGAGAGGCGACGATCACGTTGTTCAGCTTGAGGATCGGATGATCTGCCAGAATTGGTTCCGGATTGAACACGTCCAGTGCCGCAGCCGCAACATGTCCGGATTGCAGAGCTGCCGTCAGGGCCTGCGGATCGATCAAATCGCCGCGAGCCAGATTAATAATGCTCACGCCCGGACGAGTTTTCGCTAAAGACTCCGAATTCAGCATCCCGCGAGTTTCGGGCGTGGATGGACAATGCAGGGTGATCACGTCTGCCAGAGACAGCAGTTCGCGCATCGTGACGGGTATCCCGTCGGCGGACTGGATGTCGGATGCTTTTGCAATCGGGTCATGGACCAGAATCCGGCATCGAAACGGCCTCAGTCGTGCCACGACTTCACGTCCGATGCGACCAAAACCGACGACGCCAACGGACAGATCTCGCAGAGCCTTCATTTGATCGAGCGACGTGGCGAGGCCCCATTTTCCGCCCTTCAGTGTGTTGTTGTTGGCGACGACCTGTCGAGTGATCCCAAGAATGAACGCCAGCGTATGATCGGCCACTTCGTCGATGCAGTAGTCCGGTACATTGCAGACCGGAATCCCCTTCGCACGGGCCGCCGCCAGATCCACATTGTCCACACCAATCCCATACCGCACGATCACTCGTGCCTTTTGCATCGACGCAATAACTTCTGCATTCACCGGCGCGAACTGTGTGATGACGGCGTCTGCATCCGCCACCAGTGCGGACAGCTCGGCAGCCGTTTTCTTCTCTTTCCATGCCTCAATGGCATGCCCTGCGGACTGCAAAATGGATTCTTCAACTGACAAATCCGGAAACGAATAATCGGTGATCGCAACTTTCATTACTGTGTGGCTCCGCAACTGCGCAAACAAGAAATGCACGCGGCAGGCCAGGTGCTGTGTCCAGCCTCGCATGTCCGCTAGCAGTCATAATGCGATAATGTGACAAGCAAGGCGGATCCTCTGCAACTCAACGGCACGATGTTCTGAAAAACAGATCGTGACCACTCGGATTTAAAAAGGGGTCAGGAACCAATAGTGCGCAGCACCCTCCGGGCCAT
>JBBJME010000212.1:0-12388 GCA_037719765.1 Planctomycetaceae bacterium | reverse complement strand
GCGGGCCAGTCCTGCAGAACTCGACGCTGAACGTCACTCGGAACCCCCGCGAGGTACTGTTTCGACTTCGCGACAATGTCGTTTCGCTGGCTGTAAAACCCGGCGATTTCGTTCAGCAATGAGGACTCGTTCTGAGCGAACTGCGTCGGAGTCGATGAGACGATACCACCCTGCCCGCGTGTACCTGTCGAATCGTGCAGGAATTCTGTCAGAATCGACCCTGCGTTTTGAGGTACCGAATCGCTTAGCTGGTTCAACAGACGCTGCTTTTCTTCAGCAGTGGAGTTCCGCAGGATATCCATCGCCTTTTCGTTCAGGCTTCTGCGCAGACTTGTCGGCACCTGACTCAATAAATCTTCCAGCGACGGTTCTCCACCGTCAGGCGAAGTATCGCCACTTCCCGTGCCGCCCGTCGGTTTTTCGCCTCGCAATCCGTCAGGAAACAGGCCTGACAGCTCAAAGCCGTTTCCGCTGCTCGGTGAGGAACCAGTCGCGGATGGTTCGACCCCGAACGATCCCGCTTCAGAAGGCGTCGCTCCGCTCAAGTCGTCCGTTCCGGGTTGCAGTGACCTGTTGAAGTCGTCGATGACGTTTCGCACGGTCGGGACGGCGTTTGCCGGAAGCAGGGGAATCAGATACCGGGAATTGTGCAGGATGATCGCCGCTGCATAGCCGGAATACGTCTGACTCACAATATCCCGCATCGGAGGGGACATCGTGATCGCAAAGAACAAGCCCGTCATACAGACCACGACTCCTTTGACGAATCCCAGAAGTCCGCCAAGGTGCTTATCGAAGTCTATGATTTTCGCCTTCGCCATCCCGTTGCTCAGCATCCCGGCGACGACGAACGACACGCCGCACAGCCCGACGTAGACGGCAAGCATCGCTAGCCACTGTTTCAACGGCGGATCGACGCTGATCATTGGTTCGATCGCCGGAGCCAGCGTACCGGAAAACTTGAAGCACAACAGCAGCGCAATCACCCACGACAGTTGCGAAAGCAACCCGCGCGCCGCGCCCTTGACAGCGCAATAGAGCAAAATGACCAGAACGACGATATCGACGAAACTGTGCGAGGTCATTGTCTGCCTTCCTTGACCTGTTTTGGACTCGCAAATGCGATCCAGAAGTATAGGAGGGCTGCGGCAATGAGTGAAAGAGCGTTTCTGGGGGGGAAATCCGGCAGTTTCTGCCGGTTGAACATCATCCGCACACCCGCTCCGCCAGCCAACCCCAATCTTTGGACTGACAAAGTACTACGTGGACTTTTGGCTTTCCAGTATCAACGTCACCGGACCATCATTGAGCAGTCGGACATCCATATGCGCCTGAAATGTGCCGGTTTCAACGTTCAGACCGTGTCCTGTCAGTTCCGCTCGAACACTCTGATAAAGGGCATTGGCTTTGTCGGGACGCGCGGCTTCGACAAAACTGGGGCGTCTTCCTTTGCGACAGTCGCCGTACAAAGTGAACTGACTTATCAGCAGAACTGAACCCCCAACATCCGCCAGGGCCAGATTCATCTTGCCGTCGCCATCTTCGAAGATTCGTAAGCCGGCAATCTTGCCTGCGATCCAGATGACTTCTTCCTGCGTATCGTCTTCAGCGACTCCCAGCAGAACCAGGAACCCACGCTGGATCTGGCCGACTACAACCTTATCCACTGTGACGGAGGCTTCGGTCACTCTTTGAATTACAGCTCGCACAGGACGACTTTCAAACAGGATGCATTCACAGGGCAGGGCTCAGGTGATGAATTATGCCCCGCGCAGTCGGAAATGATTCCGGCGAGCGGAGCGGCGTGAGCCCTCCGGTACCTCGTTTTTGTACCGGCAAGCTGACGCATGCCGCTCGCCAATTCTCTCACTGATGACAGCGTTGTTCCCTGAATCGCAATTTCACTGTCGGCAGCGATTGAAAGCCGGGGGCTCAATTGGTCAATGCCCCGTGCTCGATGGCAAATCGAGGCTGGATTGTGCATACTGCACGAGCGAAGGATTTCCACGCCCAGGTTGCACGTATCAGAGAGGACTATGTTCATGATTCCGGCGCTGTTCATCCACCGCAGATTCCGAATCATCATTACATTGGCGATCACGGGATTGCTCTCTTTTGGTGCGTATCGTCCTGCATCTGCCGCCGAACCGATGCGACGATTTATTGCGGCGGATTCATCGAAGAGCCGCGTGGCGATTATTGACGAAACCGGCAAGACGGAATGGGAACACAGGATCGGCCCGCTGCATGATCTCCATGTCCTGCCCGGCGGCAACGTGCTTCTGCAGCCGTCATGGACTGAAGTCGTTGAGATCAATCCAGCCAGCGATGAGATTCTCTGGCAATACGACGCGATGAAACGCCCAGATAACACCGGAAAACTGCTGGAAATCCACGCATTTCAGCGACTCGCCGATGCCCACACGATGGTGGCGGAATCCGGGCCCGGCAACATTATTGAACTCGACAAAGATTTGAAAGTCGTGCATGCAATGGCGTTGAAGGTCAGCAAGCCAGACGCCCATCGAGATACTCGACTGGTTCGCAAACTTCAATCCGGCAACTACCTGGTGTGCCATGAAGGCGATGGCGTGGTTCGCGAATACGATCCGAGCGGCAAAACGGTATGGGAATATGCCGTTCCGCTGTTCGATCGGAAACCTGCGGGCGGGCACGGAGTTGAAGCGTTCGGCAATCAATGCTTTTCTGCGATTCGACTGGCCAGTGGCAACACGCTCATCAGTACCGGCAACGACACAGTGTCCTGGAAGTGACACCTGCAGAACAGATCATCTGGAGTCTGCACCAAAACGATCTGCCCGGAATTCAACTGGCGTGGGTAACTTCTCTGCAGGTTCTTCCCAGCGGCAATATCCTGATCAACAACTGCCACGCAGGTCCTTCCAATCCTCAACTGATTGAAGTCAACCGCGAAAAGAGAGTTGTTTGGTCCTTCAAGGATTTCGATCGGTTTGGTGACTCGCTGACGAATTCTCAGATTCTCGCAGTCGATGGTGTCGCCGTGCCGCTCGACGGCCCAAAACTGCTCCGCTAGCGGCAGGCCGCAGTCGTCTGAGGACAAACTGGTGAAACAAGTAAAACATCTGCTTGGTCTGTTTCTTCAGCTGCTGACCCTGAGCGTGCTGCCGCTGATTATTGTGTTCCAGTTGTTTTACGGTTTCCGTCTGATCGTGATGCCAATCTCGCTTCTGATCGGAATCACCATTTTCAGCATCGGCACCGCGCTTCGCGAATCAACTTGAAGAGCCCAGCGCCAAGGCACTCAGCTCTGTTGTCCCGCAAACGCTTCGTCGTTGAATTTCAGGCTTCCGTTGGTGAGTGTCACGGAATGTGCAAACGCCGCGGCGAGAGCATCGCTGTGTGTGACGCACAACAATGCCGTGTCGTTTTCGGCTGCCACTTCAAGCAGCAGGTTTCCGATCTCCTCGGCAGTCACCGGATCAAGATTTCCGGTCGGTTCGTCGGCAAGCAACAGTGATGGCTGATGAATCAGAGCGCGGCAGACGGCAACCCGCTGGCGTTCACCGCCGGATAATCGACCGGGACGATGATGCAGTCGATCCTTTAAGCCGACTCGTTCCAGCAGTGAATTCGCCCGCTGCCGCACATTGCCTTCGGAACTGAACCCTGCCAGTGATGGCAGGAGCACGTTTTCCAGCACGCTGCACTGTGGCAACAGTTGATGATCCTGAAAGATGAAGCCGATATGCTGATTGCGAAACGACGCAAGCCGACCGGAACTCAGTCTCCACGGATTTTCACCAAGGATCTCAACCAGGCCGGATGTCGGCTGATCCAGAGTTCCGGCGAGGTACAACAGCGTGCTCTTACCGCACCCCGACGGACCGCGAATTGCTACGGCGGTGCCGGACACGACTCGCAGGCTGACGTCCTGCAAAATCGTCAGCGTGCCTTGCGGCGTTTCGAACGCACGGCTTACATTGTGCATGTGCAGTACAAGTGGCATAGTGTGATCAGTTCTCTAATCGTAATTCGTCTGTCTCAAAAAAAAAGATGCACGGCAGAAACATAAAACCAGTGATCGCATTTAATCCTCTGCCATCAATCAACTGCCCGAAACTCTTCCATTTTCGATCGGTAGGCGTCCGGAATCTCCAATGACTCCAGCGGTTGCCCCGGACGCAGGATGCAGCAAACGGTCTTCATCGTTCCTCGAGCCACGCTGCGGCCATTGTTCGTGAACGCCACATCAAACGTCAGCGATTTCACCCCGATCCGCTGCACAGTCAGTAGCAGATCCAGCACATCTTCGTAGTGAGCAGGCGACTCAAAACGACACTGAGACGAAACGCGAGGCCAGCCAATCGTCGAGCCGTCCGACCGAGGCCCGACAATCGACAGACCCAGAGAACGAAAGAACTCGTGTTCACACTGCTCCATCCATTTGTAGAAATTGGAGAAGTGCACGATCCCCGCCATGTCCGTCTCACAGAATTCGACACGACGAGAAGCTTTGAAGAACGATGCCATGGATAGACCGAAAGAAAAACAGATTGAGTTTCGACATGAACGCGACTCAGCGAACGACTGCCGCCTTCGCCAGCCGCCGAGTTGAGTTTCAGAAGCGGCACGCATGGTAATCGTCGGCAGGCAACCAAAACAACCGGCTCCACAACCACGAGCGATGAATTGCACGCCATTCTCGGACTCATTAACACCATCGGTCCGTGATGTTCCCGGCAGATTGAGGCAATCCGCGTGGCCACCAACCCGCGGTCGATCCCCACGCGGAATTGCCGCCAATGCCCCCACGGAACGAGATACGAAAGCTTCGGTCGTGAAATGCCAGCACTACCTCGGGAGATCGACGGCTGAGATAACCTGGATTCCGATCTACCGTCGATACGAAAGGCCGATCAGGAATGGTTTCACACGACTGGAATCCGTTTCGAATAGAAATCACACTGGCAGAGCCAGTGGCACACAAAACACCAGGCTCGCCGGCAGATTGTCAGTGCCGGCAGATTGTCAGGGCAGATTGTCAGTGCCACCCAGCCGTTAGTTGGCGTTCTGACTCAGCGGCTGGGTTCTGGAGAGCTTTTTCAGCACCCATTGCCCGTACCGTTGAACGTAGTCTTTCGGTGATTCACACGCCTGCTTTGCGCATTGTGCCATTTCGAGTGGCCGAAATCGAATTGCCATGGCGAGTTGATCCTTAAACTGTTCCGAAAAATCGCCAGCCAGGAGTCGATTGCAAATAGCCTGAACAAGCAGGTCTTGAAATCCACGAGGGATCGTGCGACTTTTCAGGTTGCGACAAATTTTTGCGCGGGCTCGACCATGCCAAAGACCAAAGCTTTCTTTGGCCGTAAACACGACAGCTTCCTCAATCGCGTCCGCGTCACACACCTTGACCCGCTCGATCAGCTCATTGAGCTCCGCGTGGCGATAACTCTCTGGTGATTTCCATGTGCGCAGCTTCACGAGACGATCAAGCAAGTGTTGTGTGTTAAGGGCTGGAACGCCAAGGAACCAAACGAGAATAGACGTGATGAAAAGTGTCTTGCCGACGAACGACCAAGATCACGGGGACCGAGGAGTAAAGTATGAATTCAGAACCGACGACGCCGAGGTCTCCCGTGCATCCGATAGTTCTGTTGCGTTTGACAATTGTTGGGCGAGTGGTATTTCGTGAGGCTCGCAACGTACAGGATCTTGGATTTGCGTTTTGGTTTGCCCGGTTGTTCTGATTCAGTAATGAAGGCGCCGATGGTCACGCGATTACCCACGGCAATGGCTACGGTTGTATGAGCCGACCATTCGTCAATTCTGGAGTGGAATTTTCCGTCCTCACCGGGCTCCGTGATTTCGACGGAATAATCATATTGAATTTCAAGCCTGAAGCCCCCATCATCGTCAGGACGGAGCGTACCCGCAAGCGTCAGCGTTTCCGTTCCGACGCTCACTTTTCGGTGAAACGCTAATTGTGGACGCGCGATAACTTCAATGCTGCGTAGGATGGTGTCGTTTGGCTCTTTTTCGAATGTAGGTTCGTAGCCGATCGTATCGAGACGCAGGAGATAGTCGGCGGCGTTGATTGTCGAAGCGCACGATCCGTGAATTGCGAAGACGAGCAGGATCAATCTGTTCAATTTGGCATCCATTCGCGAACAGGTGACATCGGTTTAGCAACAGAACGAATTGCGATCTATGCGGCTGGCGATTAGCCGACGCATAGATCGCGCGTTGAACTTTTCCGCTTTGTGAGTGGTCTGCTACTCTGCAGAATCTATCGAGTTCACTCGGCGGCCACGAGAAGTTTATCGAGTGACAGGGAGCTTGTCACCTGGATTGTGGCCGGTGTGATGATTCCGGTCGAGGCGGATGCGATGATTGTTTGTCGCCGACTGCGACTCGATCAGCCTTCGGCGTGCGAAATGGAGTCGCGGGTTGCTCGAATTCGAATGCCGTGCGCAGCAGGAGGAGAATCGGGCGGCTCGAAAATGGCCGACGAATTCACGCTGCAGCGCGTTGTCGAGAAGTGCTTCAGTCATCGCGATACCAATGCGGGCGAAGACCGCTGTGCATGATGATCCGCCAGCTTTCCTTCCGCTCAAAGCCGATCCACCGCATCTTCGCTGCGCAATGCGGACAGCACGGTGTGCGGTCATCGATGGCGTCCGCATCAGAGACCGCAGTGCTGAGGTTGGAGGCCGGTGCTTCGGACGGCACGGCTACGACACCAGCCGACTCAAGCAACGCGCGGCTTTCGGCGAGGTAGCGATCACTATGACCGTTCCAATAGCCGCCGAAGCGACGTGTCTTCGTGTAGCCCTTCGGCAGAATGTGCAGACACCAGCGACGCACGAATTCTGCACCGCGCAGCCGGATCGGTTCGACCTCATCATCGCCGCCGGTTGTCTTGCCGACTCGCGCCAGAAACGTCACGAAGCCGTTTTCGTGCGACACAATGCGGCGATCGGAAATCGGGCCGCCGGTCAGATACCGAGCCAAATATTTTGCCACTTGCTCCGGTGGGCAGTTTTCGTAGGGCGGCGGTTCGATGTACGCCACCCATGTGATCGATTCCAGTGGCTTGAGCCAGTCGTCAAAAGCGGCTTTGTCCTGCAGAAATTCCCAGTCGCCGGTGAGATGGAGTTTGCTGCTCGCATGCAGACGCTTCAGACCCGCCAGAAAGTTTTTGCGAAACTCAGACTTGAGCACCTCGGAATTCACAAGATAGTTTCCATCGCACGTCTTCACATCCGGACGGCGACTTTTGATCCAGCGACGATCACCGGTCAGCGACGGTCCGCCGCCGGGCACGAGTGCATGGACGTGCGCATGAGCTTCCAGTTTTTGGTTCCATGTGTGCAGCACCATCACAGCGGCCGCTTCGAATTGCTGTTCGTCAGCGATCACATCACGCAGCGTCTTCCATGCCGAGCGAAACAACAGATTGTAGATCTCTTCGCGATTCCCCAGAGCCAGCGACGACAGCTTGTCGGGAATTGTGAACACCACCTGAAAATACGTGACGCCCGGCAGCAGCAGTTCTGATGTCGATGCCAGCCAGTCGGCCCGTTTCGCTCCGGCACACTGCGGACAGTGCCGATCACCGCACGCAGAAGAGCCTTGAGGCCAGAGTCGTGAGACTGTAGATTCCTGGAATGAGAGACCATACCAAACTACGAGCGTTTGAACTGGCGGATCAGCTGGCACTCCGCGTGTATGAACTAACGCGATTGTTTCCGAAGGACGAGCAGTTTGGGCTCACATCGCAATTGAGACGTGCGGCAGTGTCGGTCGCATCGAATATTGTCGAAGGCTGTGCCCGCAGTTCTCAGGCGGATTACGTTCGTTTTCTTGACATTGCCTACGGCTCTGCAAAGGAAGTTGAATACCAATTGTCTCTCGCATTTCGTCTCGGCTTCACGAACGAAGGTGCCTTCAATCCAACGGCTGCGATTGCCGACGAAACCTGCCGAGTGTTGAATGGACTCATTCGGTCGCTTCGCAGTTCTTGACCGTTTCCGTTTGTTGTTTGACCTTCCGCCTGCAGCCTCATACCTCCGGCCTCGCCACGAATGCCGCAGCGTGTGCGGTGTCACATTCTTGAGTATGCCTGCTTCCTTCGCGGCGACTTTGAACATCTTCTGAATGGTCGTCGGCTGCAGCGGCACGTCCGGCGTCTTGCCGGGGAACAGATACAGCGACGGATGATAGGCTTTCCAGTACTCGCGAAGTTCGTGCAGCAGTCGCGGCGACATCGGGACGATCCGTGTCTTTTGGCCCTTGCCGGAGTCGATTCGCAGTTGCATCCGCTGACTGTCGATGTCGCTGATCTTCAGATGAGCGGCTTCGTTCAGACGCATTCCAGCCGCGTACTGAGTCAGCAGAAACACGCGGTGTTTGTGACACTTCACACACGAGAGCAGCTTGTTCACTTCTTCACCGCTCAGCACCGCTGGTAATCTCTTCGGACGTTTGCCGAAAGGAATCATCGCGACCGGCCACGGTTTTGGGGATGTGGTTCGAAAGAGGAACCGTAGGCCACAAACCGCCTGGTTGAAGGAACTCCATTGAAGTTTCCGCACTTCAATCATGTGAAGTTGAAACGACCGGACGTCTTCGGCGGTTGCTTCCAGCGGACTTTTGCCAAGGAACTCGGCGAACTTTCCGAGATGATACGTGTAGGCATCGATCGTGCGTTGCGAATAGTTTCGCAGTTTCATGTCGTCGGCCATGCGTCGAGTGAGATCGGTGACGCGGTTTTGCCATGGTGTCATGGGAGTAACTTTCTGTGTTCTGAGATCAGTGAAAATGTGCATCAGCAAACAACTGCTGACACTCAGAGCACACCTTGCGCAACAGCGCCAGGTAGCGCAAGTGTTAAAATCAGAACAACCTCACCTTGACGAAAATAGTCGGCAACCGACGATGGGCTGGAGCGATCGAATTGGCATGAGGCAAAAAGGCAACACGCGGTGTCCGTCTTGAGAGGTGCCAAATCTCCGATCATGAGAAGACATCCGGCAGCACATACAGCTCCGCCTCCGCGAAGCGCAAACTGCGATTCAAAACAACCGGGCCGCAGGCCGCTCGTTTGTCTGCGATTCCGTCCCGCAGGGACGCGCTTCGCGCAGCGAAAAGCGGACTGTTGGTCCTATCACATCAATGCCGACAGAACGACACGAGGCAGCCCGATATCCATCACCAGGACACGCACCTCATCGCGCCTATGTCAGTAACTCATCCCGACTCACGAAGCGGTTAAGTTCAACATTCCAGTAACCCAATCTCGGATTGAGGTAACGCGCCTCTTGGGATTTGGGATACTCAAAACTGGACACGAAATTTACCAAAACTCGAAATTCGTTCCAAGCGATCACTTATGCGAGTTTTGGATATTGTCGTAACATGACAAGTCAGCTCGGATTCACTTCAGGCAGCGGGATGATAGTCACGACGGCATGGAATAGATTATCCCCCTCGCATGAGGAAAGCAATCATGCATTTGCACAAACTGGCTGAGTGAAAGATCGATGAATTTTGGCGCGCAATGACAAGCTGGAAGCTTATCGTACTTTCGAGTAGTCTGGTATTTCGATAGTCTGGCTCGTTCGTTACACCGGAATCGCAAAAACCGGAGACTGACGTCTCGCGTCTCGCCGATTCCCGGCATAGGGGTAGGGAAGTCCGGTTGATCCGGTCTCCCCTCCCTCCAAACCGTACGGGCGGTTTTCCCGCATACGGCTTTCCAGTCAGTAGTTGCCTGCGACGGATTGATCGAAACGAAAGTGGGCTTCGCGCAGACTATACAGGCCCGCTTTCGCAAAGAAGTCATTCGGCCAGCGATGAGTTCGTGGTAAACGCCTCGGGTTGTTCCGGTGACGCTGGAGCAGCAATCGCCGAAGGCGACTGCGGATCTTGCCGTCCAGGTCTTTGAATATCGTCCAGCGACAGTGCCGAAAGTATCTGAACCAACCACGCAAAACGCTGTTGAGTTCGACCGCAATCGACTGAATCGAACCGGGCCGCTTACGAGGCGTCAGTTCTTTGATCCGCGCCTTCATCTTCGCAAGGCTCTCGCGACGAGGATAGATCTTTTCCCCGCGAAACGAGTAACCCAGAAACGCGAAGCTCTCCACGCGACTGTCAACGATCTTCGTCTTCGTCGGATGCAGTGTTAAACCTGCCGACTCGACCCACTCAGCGATCAATTGCAATGCCACTTCAGCTTCGAAGTCGCTGCGACACAGAACGACGAAGTCGTCCGCGTAACGCACCATCTCAAAACCGTTGTCGGCCATCTGATGATCCAGCGGATTGAGGTACAGATTCGACAACACCGGGGAAAGAACGGCCCCTTGCGGAACGCCGGCAATCGGCGTCCACTCGCGGAGTTCTTCCATGATGTTCTGATCAAGAAACAACTTGATCAGCTTCAGCATCCGTGAGTCCGAAATGTGCTCTTTGACTAAAGTCAGCAAGCGGTCTTTCGGAATCGTATCGAAGTAACCTTTCAGGTCCGCATCGACCACGTAAACGTAGCCTTCCTGGAGCTTCTGCTCGACGATGCGTAACGCATCGTGAGCACCACGTTCGTGACGAAAGCCGAAGCTTCGCTCATGAAACTGGTGATCCAGAATCGGCTCGATCACGTTCACAATCGCCCGTTGGACGACGCGATCGCGAACCGTTGGAATTCCGAGCGGGCGGGTCTCGTTCGGTCTTCCCGGTTTGGGAATATGAACGCGGCGGACCGCACTCGGTCGATAGGTTTGGGCTTTGATTTGTTCGGCGAGCTGTCGTGTTTCCACGAGCACATGCTCTTCAAACTCTTCGCAGCTTTGCCCATCGACTCCCGCTGCTTTCTTCTTCCCGGTCACCTTGAGGGCGGCCGTGAAAAGATTCAGCTCAGCGTAAACCTTGTCAATCAATGCGTGCCATTTGCCTCCTCTCACTTTGTTTTCCAAAAGCGTCGTCAACATTCGGTCTGTCCAGACAACAGGCTGAGCCCACCGGCTAATGTCCGGTCGCTCTCCAGGAGGTGTAGCCGAAAATGGCACTCGTTCTGGTAAAGCAGCTTTCGCTTTACTTGTCATGCTTCTGGTCCTTCCGAATCTACTGTCCTGCCTCCCTTCGCTCGCGACAGGTTTGGTTCCCGCCGGTCAACACTACTATGAAGGCTCTGAATCCTCAGCTGAGCGCGTCACAGGTCTGCGGCACTGCTGAGGTCTCCCTGCTTATCTCGATTGAACTTCTGAACATTCCGTCTCCAGGCACCTTACTGCCATTTCACGACGCTCGGTTTAACATGTTACGTTCTGATCACCGTCGTCGTCGCCGCACCGCCCTGCGGAGTCATTCCGCCGCCCGGAGTCGGGCCTCGTCTGGGACGTACCGTGCGGTCAGAGGTTCGCGCTTTGCTCGCACGCTCCCCGACAGGCTTGGCCGAATCCTGTCATTCAATCTGATCAGGGGCACTTTCGTTACGGACTGCTCATTCGCCTCCGGTTGCTCTCCACCCTTTCTGTTGAAAACGCAGTTACCTTCGACTACGGGGACGGAACCAGTTCCCCGATCGGGACTTTCACCCAACTGTTCAATCGCCTTCACAGGCGCACGAGCGGGGGACGTCAGTCCCCTGATTGTGTTTGTCACGGCAATTCCATGCACTGCTTCGAACCTCACGGCGGAGCGTGAGGAACTCATTTCGGTTGCGGGCGAAGCCCGCGCAAAGTGCTACAGATCCACTGCACACGATGCCGTTGCTGGTACTGAGTATGTTGCCAATCGATATAATATAACACGCAATGTGGGACGGGCGGCGGTCGCAGTTGAATTTCATAATCGACGCAATCAACGATTTTCAAGCCATTTGCAGCCGTCGCCCCCAAACTTCAGGCAGGTCGAAGCGGAAGACCTTCGCGGCTTGCCGGACACGAACAGTGGACGTTGAATTATCGGCATGAATTTGACGTGGAGCGAACGTTGGCCCTTGTTAGTCGATTGAGCTTTGGTTGTTGCTGTCGAGTGGCCGGTCGGCCTGCGCTGGAAGTCCCCGGAAGGCAGGATCTGGCGTGCGCGACAAATAGCCGTTTTGCGGAAATCTGGATTTTTTTATGAGGTAGTTTTTGTTCCATGAATTCGATGACGTGCCGGGATTCATGAGAGAGCCATCGGGCAGGATGTTTGATGCGATTCAGCCCATGCCGGGGCTGTAACTCACCATGTTTTTCCAAAACTCGCCCTGTCCAATGCCGCACAAATCGGGTTCATCGACAAATGAAGTGCGCGACTTAGAAATGGCGGACTCTGGGGGAGTTGAGCCTGCTTGTGGCGTTAAACGCCGATTTCCACAAACGATTTGCTCATGACACTTTTGCTGGGATTATGAAAA
>JBBJME010000211.1:0-12416 GCA_037719765.1 Planctomycetaceae bacterium | reverse complement strand
GTCGCCGATGGTAATGCCCTTGAGGCGCGTTGTACCTTGAGCGGCATACTCTTTAGACAGTTCACAGCCCAGAAATCGGCGATTCAGCTTCTTCGCAACCGCCAGCGTGGTGGCACTTCCCGAGAACGGGTCGAGAACGACATCGCCTTCGTTTGAACAGGCTCGAATGATTCGTCCCAGCAGTTGCTCGGGCATCTGGCATCCATGAAATCCAGCACGTTCCTTGAAGGTGCCGGCGACTCGCGGAAAGTACCAGGTATCTTCGTCAGAGTTGAATCCTTCCGGGCAGTCCTGTGGACGAAGAATCCAAGTGTCGTCCGGAAGTCGGCCTTTGCTCTCTGCGCGCTTGTCGTTGTAAACCAGCTGTCGAGCCGAGGGAACGCGAATCTCTTCCACGTTAAATGTAAAGCTCTCCGGATGATTTACAAAGTGAAACATGTGTGCATGAGACCGAGTGAACTTGAACTTACAGTTGACTCCGAACGTGTAGTACCAGACCACCCAACTGCGGCAGATGAAACCCAGTTTTTGAGCCTCCAACTTCAGCTCCGCAGCGTACTCATCCCCGATCGCCAGCCAGAACGCACCGGACGGACTGAGCACACGCTTCACATTCGCCATCCAGATCCGCGACCATTCAAGATACTTCTCGCTGTCGAGCCGATCATCGTATTCATCGTAGTCATAGCCGATATTAAACGGTGGATCTGCAAACGCCAGATGGACACAGCCATCCGGGATCTGCTTCAGCGTTTCAACACAATCCCCCTGATGAATCTGGCTGAGCCATTGTTCAGGAATTTCAGCGGTCGGCGCTGCAGGCGGAACCTTGTTTTTTCGGGGCTTAACCACTCTTGGAAACTCCTTCGTTCCACGGATCCTGCCAGAATCGGTGGAGAGCGATGCTAAATGTAGTATTATCCGCTGTGAGATGCCCTTGCCGGGTCTCGGAATCGTCGTGTAGTCTAAACTCAAATTCGGTTTAGCCCAAAATCGGTTACTCCTTTTCAATCACCACCAGCAGATCGCCGGTTTCCACGCGCCGACCCGGCTGAACGAGGACGTCGCGGATCTTGCCGTCGAGGTCGGCAGTGATCGTGGTTTCCATTTTCATCGCTTCCAAAGTTAACAGCTTTTGACCTTTCTTAATGCGGTCACCGGCTTTGACCGAAACGTTCACGACCATCCCTGGCATCGTGGAGCCGATCTGGCCGGCGATCGCCGGGTCGGCTTTGATGCTGGCTTCTGCAGTGGCTTCGACGGACTGATCGGCCACCGTGATTTCCCGCGGCTGGCCGTTGAGTTCAAAGAAGACAGTCCGTGTTCCGTCGGCGTGCGGCGTGCTGACCGAGACGAAGCGGATGATCAGCGTCTTGCCGGGTTCGATGTCCGTGGAAATCTCTTCACCTGGCTCCATGCCAAAGAAGAAATTCGGCGTAGGCAGAATGCTCACGTCGGAATACTGCACCTGATGCATGGCAAATTCTTCGTAGACACGCCCGTACAGCAGCCATGAAATGACGTCGCGGCCCGACGGTTCGCCCTCCACCATTTCGGCGACCGACTTCCTTGCCGCATCCATGTCGGCAGGTGGCAGAGTTTCACCCGGACGTCCGACGAATTCTTCCTTGCCCAGCAGCACGCGTTTCTTCACGGCATCGGGGAAACCGCCCGGTGGCTGACCCATGCCGCCGCCGATCAGATCGATCACACTGCCCGGGAAGGCAATGTCGCGATCCGGGTTCAGCACGTCTTCGCATGTCAGATTGTTCGCCAGCATGAACAGCGCCATGTCGCCCACGGACTTGCTGGTGGGTGTCACTTTGACGATGTCGCCGAACAGCTGATTCACTTCCGCGTAAATCCGGCACGCTTCCGGCCAGCGATCTGCCAACCCCAGGGCTCGCGCCTGCTCGAACAGATTCGTGTATTGCCCGCCAGGCATTTCGTGGCGATACAGATCGGCTGTTGCCGCAAGCGACACGCTTTCGAACGGTGTGTAGAAGTCACGCGCTTCGCGCCAGTATTCTGCGATCGAATCAAGGCGATCCGAATCGAGTGCTGTATTGCGATCACCAAATCGCAGCATTTCGACGAGCGTGTTGAGATTCACCTGTGATGTTCCGCCGGACATCGGTGCCATCGCGGCGTCAGCAATGTCCAGTCCGACCTTGCTGCCTTCCAGAATCGAGGCGGCCTGAATGCCGGCCGTGTCGTGCGTATGAAAATGAATTGGAATGCCGATTTCCTGTTTCAGGGCATGAATCAGTTGTGACGCCGCCGCCGGTTTGCACAGCCCCGCCATATCCTTGATCGCCAGAAAATGCGCGCCCATCTTTTCCAGTTGCTTCGCCAGATTCACGTAATACTTCAGGTCATACTTTGTGCGTTTCGGATTCGTGATGTCGCCCGTGTAACAGATCGCCGCTTCGCAGATGGCTCCCGTCTCGACGATCGCATCCATGGCCACTTTCATATTCGGCAGCCAGTTCAGGCAGTCGAAGACACGGAAGACGTCGATCCCTGCATCGGCCGCTTCTTTCACAAACACCTTCACGATGTTGTCCGGATAGTTCGTATAGCCCACCGCGTTGGATGATCGCAGCAGCATCTGGAACAGAATGTTGGGCACTTTTTCGCGCATCTGCACGAGTCGCTGCCACGGACATTCCTTCAGGAATCGCATCGACGTGTCAAATGTTGCACCGCCCCACATCTCCAGACTGAACATTTCGGAACAGTAGTGAGCGTACGCATCGGAAACGGCAAGCAGATCAAACGTTCTCATCCGCGTCGCCAGCAGCGACTGATGGGCATCGCGAAACGTCGTGTCGGTGATCAGCAGTCGCTTCTCCTGCAGGACCCAATTCGCAAAGCCGGTTGCGCCAAGTTCCTTCAGCTTGTCACGGGTTCCTTTCGGCGGATCAACACCCCTTGGCACACTGGGCGATACCGCTGGTTCGCGGCGAAGTGATTTGGGACGACCTTTCACCAGGCTGTTTCCGTTGACAATCGTTTCTGCCAGATACGACAGCAACTTGGTCGCCCGGTTTTTGCGATGATCGAACTGAAACAGTTCGGGAGTTTCATCGATAAAGCGCGTCGTGCAGTCACCGTCGATGAACGTCGAATGCGCCACCACTTTGCTGAGAAACGGAATATTGGTCTTCACGCCACGAATCCGGAATTCCCGCAGAGTCCGTTCCATGCGATGCACGGCGTCCACAAACCTTCGACCGCGAGTTGTCACTTTGGTCAGCAGCGAATCGTAAAACGGATTCACGACCGCTCCTGAAAACGCGCTGCCGGCATCCAGACGAATTCCCATGCCACCCGACGAACGGTAGTGAGTCACGCGTCCATAGTCCGGCATGAAATTGTTGGCCGGATCTTCCGTGGTGACTCGACACTGCACCGAAAATCCGTTGACCTGCACGTTCTTCTGATCGCCAAGGCCGATGTCGTCGTCCGCCAGTTTCATTCCCTGAGCAACCAGAATTTGTGACTTCACGATGTCGATATTCGTGATCTCTTCGGTCACCGTGTGCTCGACCTGAATGCGAGGATTCACTTCAATGAAGTAGAACTTCTCGGCATCGACATCCACCAGGAATTCCACCGTGCCGGCGCACGAGTAATTGACCGCTTTGCCGATCTTCAGCGCCGCTTCCAGAATTCCGTCGCGCAGATTTTGGGACAGATTGGCGCGGGAGCAATTTCGACGACTTTCTGATGACGACGCTGGACCGAACAGTCGCGTTCGAACAGATGCACAAGATTTCCATGTTCGTCGCCCAGCAACTGAACTTCGATGTGCTTGGCACGGTTGATGAATTTTTCAATGAACACATCCGCACAACCGAACGCCGTGTTCGCTTCGTTCCGAGCTGATTCAAACGCCTGATCAAAATCGGCGACTTTCATCACCGCACGCATCCCGCGACCGCCGCCGCCCTTGGCTGCTTTGATCATCACAGGGAAGCCAATCTCCGTGGCCTTCGAACGCGCCTCGTCAATCGATTCAATGGATTCTTTCGTTCCACCGAGTACTGGCACGCCGGCGGAAATCGCGATGTTGCGAGCCGCCGTCTTGTCGCCGAGCGATTCCAGACACGCGACACTGGGCCCTACGAACTTGATCCCGGCCTCAGCACAGGCTTTGGCAAACTCCGGCCGCTCAGAGAGGAAACCGTAGCCCGGATGGATGGCATCCACCTCAATCTGTTTCGCCAGTGCGATGATCGACGGAATGTCCAGATACGACCGAATCGGCTCGCCCGTCTTCCCGATGCGATACGCTTCGTCTGCTTTAAACCGATGCAGCGCGTAACGATCTTCATGCGAATAGATCGCCACCGTCCGAATCCCGAGTTCAGATGCGCTTCGAAAAACTCGAATGGCAATTTCGGATCGATTGGCAACCAATAGTTTTTTGAATGTTTGCATAGCGATTTCCGTAGAGCGAGTCTCCAGACTCGTCCGGCGATTCAGATGAACAGACCGTGACTGACGACACCATGTGTCTCAGCGGTGCGACAAGATAACGCAAGCCAGGACGACATTCCACCAGTTGCCACGGTGATGCTGACATTGTCCTGCTGACTGCGAATGTTCCCTGTTTCTTCCAGGAATCTCTAAGAAATTTCGCTTTCGCAGTCGTCGGTCTGCATTCTCGCAGATAGCAGAGATAGTCCTCACGCGGAGTGATCGTCCGCGGCCTGCTGCCGCTCCACCGGCGTTAAGATCTTCCATTGGCCGGCCGGTAGTTCGCCCAGAGTGAGGCGGCCAATCCGCGTGCGCAACAGGCGAAGTGTCGGATGACCAATGGCTGCGGTCATGCGTCGCACCTGACGATTTTTGCCTTCGATCAACTCCATGAAAATCCAGCAGTCGGGCACATTCTTGCGAAAGCGGATTGGCGGATCGCGCGGTGGAACATCCGGTTGAGGCTCTGGCAGCCACACCCGGCAGGGAAAGGTCATGCGTCCCTGGACCAGCACCCCAGCCGAAAGTTCCGCCAGGTCTTCAGCGTCCGGAATGCGCTCGACCTGCACCCAGTACTCTCGCTCGTGGGCATGACGCGGCTCGAGGAGTCGCGCGTTCCAAACCGCTTCATCGCTCAAAAGCAAAAGTCCTTCGGAATCCGCGTCGAGGCGCCCGATGGGGTAAACATTCTTCGGAAATCCAAACTCGGCGAGCGGACGATTTAGCGAGCCGTCCGATGTGAACTGCGAAAGCACGCCGAATGGTTTGTGAAATGCAATCAGCATACGGGTGCGAGATTCTGAACGATACAAGGGTGACACTGCGGATCATGCAGCTTAGCTTTATGAGGGGTGGGGCTGGCGATTCGGGCGACTTCAGGCCATGTTTTTCTTGAAAGTAACGCCCATCGTGGTCTGACAATGTAGCTGTCTCGCTCCAGCGAGAAGAGCCCTCGACGGAGCCACTCGAACTAAACGAGGAGGAATTGAGGCAATAGCAGCTGGGCCGGTTCGAAAACGCCGAGCAAAAAGATGTACGGCAAAAAACTCAGAACTTCAATCACCTGCCGGTGATCGGAACACTCGAACATGAGTATGTGACGTGGAGACGATAACATTCGTTCGTCCCATATTCTTGCCGCCCAACTTTCTGCCATTGAAACGACGCACTTGCCAATCACGACTTCAATTCCAATTCATGCAATGACTCAGCAGGAGTTTGGTGGCGTCGCGTACGAAGTGATGCAACATCTGTTTGCCGTTCATCATGAGTTTGGTCGATTGTTTGACGAAATCGTCTACAAACGGGAACTTGCTGCAAGGATGGATGATGTCCAGTTGGAAGTTAGCGTTGATGTCGCGCATGAGACATTCACGAAACGATACTTTGCCGATGCAATTGTCGGTGGAGGCGGGCTATTTGAATTCAAAGCGGCCGAGGCAATTCACGCGCGCCATCGCGCTCAGGCGATCAACTACCTGCTTCTGTTCGGCCTCCACCACGCAAAGATAGTCAACACTCGCACCGAACAAGTGCAGCACGAATTCGTAAACTGTCAAGACTTGCTCGCAAACTTGAGGGATCCCGAAATTCACTCTGATAATTTCCAGGTCACGGTGCCCGGTGCCGGCAGATTTCGTGACACCCTGGTCTCACTTGTTCGCGATTGGGGCACTGGCTTGGAACTGCCACTTTACAACGAAGCCTTACAGCATTTCTTTCAAGAAGAATTGCCTCTCGATCCGAAAGTGTCGGTCATTGGCAGCAAAGGCGTGATTGCCGACCAGGAAATGAGATTATTAGCCCCTGATGTCGCCTTCAAGCTGACGGCGTTGCACCGTCGAGAGGACGCCTTCCTGACGCACGCTCGTTGCCTCCTTCACCATACATCTCTCAAAGCTATACTTTGGGCAAATCTGACCAGGGGCGCGATAAAATTCACCACGATTCAGTAGGGATCCTGGCAAGCAGATGTCGGGCAGTAAAGACTGAACTTCTTCATTTTTCTGCCGACCATTTTTCTGCCAGGATCGCAATCTCTTTCGGATCGCGCGAGGCAGAATTGACATTGGCCATTCAGATATCCAATTGCTTTACGTCGAGGGCGTGCTTTTCGATGAATTCGCGGCGGGGTTCGACGGCGTCGCCCATGAGGACTCGGAAAATCTCATCGGCGGCGGCAGCGTCTTCCATCCTGATCTGAAGCAGCGTGCGCTTTTCCGGATCCATGCTGGTGTCCCAGAGTTCTTCAGAATTCATTTCGCCCAGACCCTTGAACCGCGTCAGCGTCAGGCCTTTTTCACCCATCTGACGCAGTTCGACCAGCAGGTCTCGCAGGTTGGTGAGCGGGACTCGCTGGTCATCGCGTTCCAGCACGAATGGATAAATCGGTTCCGCATTCCGCAGCCCGGCAGGCGTGTAATCCGCGACGAAGAAACCGTAATCCTTCAGCTGCGCAAAGACGTCATTGAGCGTCTTGATTTCGTGCAGATCAACGAGCTGTGCCAGCTTTTCGCGCGGTGCAGCCGGCTCATCCGCGGCCACTCGCTTCTCCGTGACAGCGGGAGCTTCGCCTTCCGTTGTTAAAGATACGGCCGGTGATTCCGGAGGTACTGGCAGTAGCGACTTCAGGAAAGCGTCTGCGTCATCGCGTTCCATGAACCATTTTTCTGAATCGCCAAACAGGACTCGATAACGCGGCAGACGGGATTTCTCACCGCCGCAGAATCTGATCAGGTATCGAATATCGATGCCACGACGTTCCAGCAGTTCGAGCGGCTGTTCCATCTGCACGGCCAGATCGCAGATCTTCTGCAGGTTTTCATCTGCGAAGACGGTATTGTCGGCCTTCACCGTCAGCCGTGTGCCGCTCATCCCCAGACTGATCAGTTCTGACATCATCGCCTGATGCGTCTGCACGTAACGCACCTGTTTGCGCTGGATCACGCGGTACAGGGGAGGCTGGGCGATATAAATGTGGCCGCCCTGGACAAGGTCCCGCATGTGGCGGAACAGGAACGTCAGCAGCAGCGTGCGGATATGGCTGCCGTCCACGTCGGCGTCGGTCATCAGGATGATCTTGCCATAACGACGTTTGCTGATGTCCATTTCCTCATCGACGCCGGCGGGAGACAAACCGATGCCGCGAAACAGATTGCTGATTTCTGCGTTGTCCAGCACTTTGACCAGTTGTGCTTTTTCGACGTTCAGGATTTTTCCCCGCAGCGGCAGAATGGCCTGAATGTTGGAGTCCCGACCAGTGTCGGCTGAGCCACCGGCCGAATCACCTTCGACGAGATACAGCTCTGTCGA
Organism: Planctomycetaceae bacterium; assembly: GCA_037719765.1. Taxonomy (GTDB): domain Bacteria; phylum Planctomycetota; class Planctomycetia; order Planctomycetales; family Planctomycetaceae; genus SXXK01. The sequence goes on along the minus strand of JBBJME010000211.1, from coordinate 4,619 downwards.
TTCCAGATCCCGGCTGCGGCAGTCGCGGAGTTTTTCCGGCAGACCGCCGGTGGTCAGTGCGCCTTTGCGGCGGACCATGTCGCGAGATTTGCGAGCCGCCTCGCGAGCTTCTGCAGCCATCACAGCTTTCGCGATCAGCTTTTTCGCGATCGGCGGATTCTCTTCCAGATACTTTGTGAAGCCTTCGTTTACCACCGTCTGCACAGCCGCTTCGACTTCACCGTTGGTCAGCTTCACTTTGTTCTGTGAGGTGAATTTCGGGTCCGGGACGCGGACGGACACAATCGCCGTCAGACCTTCACGGAAGTCTTCGCCCACCGGCGTGACATCTTTAAAGAGATTGCCGCCCTTGGCATAGTTGTTCATCGTGCGTGTGAGAGCTGACCGGAAACCGCTCAGGTGCGTTCCGCCGTCCGGGTTGTAAATGTTATTGGCATAGGCCATCACATTTTCTGTGTAGCCGTCGTTGTACTGGAAGGCGACTTCCACGACGACATCGTCCGATTCCGCCATGACACGAAACACATCGGACGTGAGGGGTGTCTGTGTCCGGTTGAGATACCTGACAAACTCAACGAGCCCATCTTCAAAATGAAACGTCTCCGTCCGATCAGCGCGTTCGTCACGCAACGTAATGCGAATTCCGGGCGTCAGAAACGCGAGTTCCCGCATGCGGCGGGTCAGTGTATCCAATGAGAACTTCGTCTCCGAGAAAATCGTCGGATCAGCGAGAAAAGTCAGTCGCGTGCCGGTCGAATCTGCTCGTCCCAGTTGCCGGAGTTCAGATGTGCGCCGACCTTTTTCGAAGTCCATCACCCATGTTGAGCCACCGCGCCGAATCTCGGCCGTCAACCAGGCACTCAGCGCATTGACGGCGGTGATGCCGACGCCGTGCAGACCGCCGGTGCCGACTTTATAGCCGCTTTCGCGATTGAACTTGCCACCCGCATGGATTTCCGTGAGCACGACTTCCAGCGCACAGCGGCCGTCACCTTTGACGGCGTCGATCGGGATCCCTCGGCCGTTGTCGACGATCGAAATGCTTTCATCGAGATTGATCTGAACGTGAATCTCAGACGCGTACCCGTTGACTGCTTCATCAATGCTGTTGTCAACGACTTCGTACACCAGATGATGCAGCCCCGGTGCCCCGGTGTCGCCGATGTACATCGCGGGCCGAGTACGAATCCCTTCGATCCCTTTCAGGTGCTGAATGTCGGAGCCATCGTACGTCTGTTCAGGAGCGGTACCTGGCATGTTCTTTTCAGGAGCATTATCATCTTCAGGGCTTGCAGGGGGCACTACAGACACGTTTTGCACTTTCTTCAGTTCAACTCAGGAACTTCACTCATCAGGATTCAAAATTCAAATCTCGGATCTCAAACTTAAAATCTGTTTCGCTCACCGCGCCCGCACATAACGGATCGTTCGAATGTTGGATTCAGGCAGGCTGGTTTGCATGTGCTGGAGCACCGTTTCATGGAGGTAACCGCGAAGCTCTTCCATGGCAGCGCTGTTGGTGACGACGACTTCCAGGACCCCATCGCGAATTCTCCTTACTCTGCTGCGTCGTCCGATTTCCGGGCCGACGATGCGGCTCCATTCAGCATTCAGAGCCTCCGCCGCTGAACGATTCACCAGTCCTTTGCGGCGAATCAGTCGCGTCAGTACGTTTTTCAGCGACGACGGTGATGAAAGTGCTTCGTCAGACACGGCAGAAATCCCTTTCACAATTACATCGTTTAACGGCAAGCCGCACGCGGAAGAGCCATTGGATATTTAGATTCGCCGACACCTGCGGCTTGCCGTTAAACAAAATTCATGGCGAAACAATACCTGTCGATTTACCGATCCTGAGCCAGTGGCATGATGACATACGTGTAAGAATCTTCGACGCGAAATACGGCAGCGGTATCGGAATCCGTCAGCTGCAGATCGACCAGAGTCTCCGGCCCCAGCACCTTCAGGAAATCCGCGACGTACTTTGGGTCGAATGTGATTTTGACTTCATCGTGATCATATTCGATCGGCAGCTCAATTTTGGATTCACCGATCGCGCTGGCCTGACTGCTGAGCGTCAGCATGGATCCGCCAAACTGAAAGTCGACCCCGCGGCTTTCTTCATCGGTGATGATCTGAGACTGGCGCACGGCGGCGAAGAACGGTCCGACGGGCAGCGGCACATTGACATTGCCACTGCGAGGAATCACATCGCGATAACGCGGGAAGCGACCTTCCACGAGGCGGCTGTAAACCACGCAGGATCCGGAACGCATCATCACGTCGTTTTCATGCACGGCGATGTCTACGAATTCGGCCTGGGGATCAATCGATCTTTCCAGCAGTGACATCGCCTTCGTTGGCACGACCGTTGCCTTCGCCGGAGGTTCCGGGGTTCCATGTTTTTCACAGGCGGCAGTTGCCACGGCAAGGCGTCGGCTGTCGGTCGCAGCCAGCGTGACCATGCCCTCGTTGAATTCCAGCAGCAGACCACCCAGTGCGTAACGCGTGCTTTCCGTATCGGTGGCAAATGTCGTGCGGCGAATCATCTGTCGAAACACGGGGGCCGGAATGCGAAAATAGTTCTCGTCGCTGAACTGAGGAACCGGCGGATACTCCCGAGGATCTTCGGACGTGAGCCGAAACTTGGCCGACGCCGCTTTCAGAGTAATGTTCTGCTCGTCGATGGCGAGTTCCAGCTGCTCGTCCTGCAGCTCACGCAGGATGGAAGACATCCGCTGAGTCGGCAGCAGCGCATCGCCGGTAGAACTTGTCGTGACACCGCTGACGGAATAGCGAATCGCCATTTCCTGATCCGTGCCAACGAGTTCCACACCGGAACTGGTGACCGACATGAAGACGTTTCGCAGAATGTCTTTTGGCGTTCGCGAAGGAACAGCTGAGGCGGCGATGGAAAATGCGGAAGAAAACAACGCTCGATTGCATGACAGCTGCATGTGTGACCCTGGTTCCGGAAATCAAATTCATTCGCGTCCGCGACTCGATACCGGTCCGTCGCAACTGGCGAATCCATGGTCGCGACTTGACCAACCGAACTCACGCGGGCTCGGTCAAACGTTTTTTCTGACATCATATTTCGCGGACGGGGAATCCTAACAGATTTCGCCCCGCTGCGGTATGGTCCAGGCCTTCAGTTTGCCACCTTCAGCAAAGGTTGCTGCCAGATGGTGATCCTGCACGAAACCGCTGAAATTCCCTGTTTCCGAGGCGATGATTTCCTGACAGCGGGTCTAACTGGCAACCGGATTTGTGAGGAAGGCGGCAAGGCCCTAGAATTCGGCCTGCTTTGGCGAAAAACGTCGACTTGTAAATCCCACTTCTTCCGTAACGAAAGCTGACGCCGCGATGACTCGCCGCATTTGGAATTTCTCTGCCGGTCCGGCCGTCCTGCCCGAAACTGTGCTCGAAGAAGCCCGCGAAAACCTGCTGTCGCTCGGGAACACGGGGATCGGCATCTGTGAGCACTCGCATCGCGGCAAGCCGTTTATGGCCGTGGCTGCCGAGGCCGAAGCACTCTGCCGCGAACTATCCGGAATCCCGGATGACTACGTCGTCCTGTTCCTGCAGGGCGGAGCTTCGCTGCAGTTTTCGATGGTGCCGATGAATTTTCTGCCGGCAGACCGCACGGCCGATTATCTGGTTACAGGTGTGTGGGCTGAGAAGGCGCTGAAGGAAGCGAAGTTCATTGGCAAGACGCATGTCGCCTGCACGAGCAAGGACGCCAACTTCAACTACATTCCCGAAGCCTGCACGTACAGCGAAAATCCGGCCTATGTTCACTTTACGTCGAACAACACAATCTTCGGCACGCAGTTCAGCAGGGAGCCAGACGGTATCCCGGACTCCGCGTTTCTGGTGTGCGATGCCAGCAGTGATATTTTCAGTCGCCCGATCGATGTTCGGAAGTATGGTCTGATCTACGCCGGTGCTCAGAAGAATCTGGGACCCAGCGGCGTCACGCTCGTCATTGTCCGCAAAGATCTGGTCGAAGCGGGCAACAAGAATCTGGCGACGATGCTGCAGTACAGGACTCATGCCGAAAATGAATCCATGTACAACACTCCGCCGACATTCGGGATCTATCTGATGATGTTGGTCTTCCGCTGGATCAAATCCAATGGCGGACTGGCAGGGATGGACGTGCACAATAAAGCTAAGGCTGCGAAGCTGTACGAATATCTGCAGCAGAGCGCGCTGTTCAAGTCGACAGCCCGGCCCGGCAGCGGCTCAATGATGAACGTCACTTTCGTCACCGGCAACGAAGACAGGGACAATGCGTTCGTCAAAGCCGCCGAAGCAAAGGGCTTCAGCGGACTCAAGGGACATCGAAGTGTCGGCGGGATGCGCGCCAGCATTTACAATGCATTTCCACCGGAAGGCGTCGATGCGCTGGTGCAGTTTATGAAGGACTTTGAGGCGTCAGCGTGAGTAATTCAGGCAAAGGCTCAAAACAGAAACCAACTGCAGAAGAACCGGCTCCAGACCGCTCTTCCGCCGACATTGGAATTGTGTGTACTCACAAAGGCGAAGTGAAGCCGTTTCTGAAACGGCTCGATCGCCTGCGGAGTTACTCAGAAAAGAAAATGACCGTGCGCGGT
>JBBJME010000054.1:0-35048 GCA_037719765.1 Planctomycetaceae bacterium | reverse complement strand
TGTTCCGAACAAGAGTGTTCCGATCAGCAGTGCGGCAAATCCGAATGAAAGCGTTGCCTTCCGATTCTGATTCGTTGGGGCAACAGTCGACGACGCCACAACCACCGCGTCCCGACTCACCGTCGGCGTGTCAGAGGCTGCATACAGGATCATTGTGTCATCAACCGTATCGAATCTTCCTGCAGCGATGTTTTCTTTGCCCATGCAGCATTCCCTGACCAGGTCCTGCAGTCCCTGATCGCTGGCGTACGCCTCCAGAGCCACAGCCACTTCTGCAGCACTCGCAGGTCGCAGACCAGGATCACGATTCAACATTGCGGAGACAAATTCGGCAAGATCTTTCGGAATATCCGCTCGAAATCTGAGCAGTGACGGCACTGGCTTATTCGCCAGTACGAACAGCTTCTGCATCAATGTCTGCTGCCGATCGCCAAGTGGCCTGCGACCTGTCAATAACGCAAACAATGTCGCTCCAAGGCCATAGATATCGGCGCGGAAATCCACCTCATGCGTATTATTCGCCTGTTCTGGCGGCATGTAGTCGACTGTTCCCATCAGATGGGATGCGGAGGAAAGGTCGTCGCCCACCGGCGAATGATTGGGATTCAGTAATGCCAGCCCGAGGTCCAGGATTTTGACTTGACCTTCCTTTGACAACATCAGGTTGCCGGGCTTCACATCCCTGTGGACCATTCCGGCAAGGTGAATCTGGGACAACCCAACAGCCGCCATCCGGGTCATTGAGCACGCATGCTCCACAGAAAGTGGCCCGAGTTGCTTCAGCAGGGCCGACAGATCGACGCCATCCACAAACTCCATCACCAGAAAATGCACGCCGTCCACTTCGTCGGCGTCGAGGGCTCGGACAACGTTCGGATGATCGATCGTCCCGGCCGCCAGCATTTCGCGATGGAAGCGCACCTGCATGTGCGGGTCATGCACTCGCGCCGCGGAGAGCAGTTTCAGGGCGACAATCTTATTGAGTTTCTCCTGGCGAGCCCGATAAACCAGCCCCATTCCGCCGCTACCGACGACTTCGAGCAGTGTGTACTGCCCCAACTGCCGGACTGGCTGCGGAACAAGGTGTGACGTTGAACTGATGCCGAGATGCTGATGAATTCCTGGTCCGACGAAGGAATCGACAATGGACATCCGAGCAAGATTTGCCACGGCACTCAGGAACGGCCCTTCATTCAGCAGATTCACATCTTGAGGAGCCTGAGTGTTCTTGAACATCCCGGTAAAAGAGTCCGTTTGCGATTCGAGCACTTGGATTGTTTCCGAGCAAACCGGACACGCAACAAGGTGTTTTTCCAGTCCCACGACGAAATCCTCACGCAGCGTACCCAGAGTGTACTGGCTGAGTTCATTCTTCGAAGGGCATTTGCGGGTTATCATTGTTCCATGCTCAGAAAGTTCACTCCGTTGGCAAATCACGTCCACTCATTAAGAATAACGTCTGACCGTCATTCCTCTTCTCCGGCGAGCGTTGGGTGTTAGCTCACCGGTACAAAAAGAGCACTTCCCCGCCTAAAGCAGCCCCTGCAGTTCGTCACGCAGCCGCTTCAGGATTTTGTACCGAGCCTGCCGAACAGTTCCCTTCGCCAACCTCAGATCAAGGGCAACTTCTGCTGTGGGCTGTTCTTCCACAACCGTTCGCAAAAACGCCTGCCAAGTCTTTTCTTCGTAGTCGATCCTTATAAATTCCATGGCCTGCCAGAGCACGAGAACCACGTCCGGAGTCGCTGCCCATGAGTTGGAGTTTTCGTCCCACGGCGAGGGGAATTCGTCCAGAATCCCCTGAAATGCGTTTAGTCCAAACGCCTCCCGCTCTGTCTTGAGTTTCCGAAAATGGTCGTTGATGACGTTTCTCGAAATGGTCTGCAGCCACGGACGAAGCCCCTGCCCCGGTTGGTCTCGCCGCAATGTCCCGATCGAATTCAGCACACGCCGTAAGACATCCTGGACCAGATCCGCAGCGTCCTGGGGCAATACGCCAGCCCGGCGACATCGAGCGTAAATAAACGCTCCATAAATCGACACAAACCGAGACCAAGCCTCCTGATCGCCTTCGACGACAAGCTTTAAAAGGTTGGTAGAAGTGGAGTGAGATGAAGGCTCTTCCGGCAATGTGTCGGCGGTCACGGAACAAATCCAGATGAATTGCAGGGGCTGGAAAATGTCTGGCGCGAGTGCCCAGTATGAAGGTACGGCATCGTATGAGCAAGTGCCAACCATAAGAACATGTCATGCATACAGGTCTGGGGCGACTGTGATTTGAAATCGAACGACACTCGTGTGCGCGATCAGCGGGAGCGGCATTCGCACTCCGAGCAGTGTACGACGTGGAGAGTCAAACTACGGGTAGCACAATTTGACTTTGCCTGGCAGCGTTCATATCATCGCGGCGCTGTGTGGCAGGGAGCCGGTGGAGTTAGCAGATGATTGCTGCCGGCGACTTTCAGATGGCTTCAGGTAATTTGTCATGTTTCAGGTCGAATTCCGGCGTTTTGCCCCTGTCTGCGCGGCGTTTTCGCTTCTTTTCGTCTCCACCATCGCGACGAGAGTGCAGGGGGAAGAAACCGAACACGGCACGCGGCAGTTTGCGGTCGCCGTCGGGTTTCAGAATCAGAAACTGTACGAATCCGCGATTGACGAGTGGAAGACGTTTCTTCAGAAATTCCCGCAAGATTCGCGCGTCGATAAAGCGACCCACTATCTGGGAACTTGCCAGCTTCAGGCCAAACAGCTTCCTGCCGCTGCCGCGACATTTGAATCGGTGCTGCAGAAGTATCCGAAGTTCGAATTGCTCGACCAGACCGTTTTGAACCTTGGCACCGCATGGTACAGCCAGGCTCAGGAATCCAGGAAGCCGGAAGACTACGCAAAGGCTGAAGTCCAATTCGCCCGCCTTGCGAAAGATTTTCCTCAAAGTCCCTACGCAGGTCGAGCACTCTACTATGGTGGCGAGAGTCAGTACCAGCAGAACAAGCTCGACGAAGCCGCCGCCAGCTATGCGGCTCTGACGAATACGTTTCCCAAAGACGAACTTGTGCCAGACGCGACGTATGCTCTGGGCATCTGTCAGGAATCGCTGAAAAAGACGGACGACGCGCTGGCGACGTTTACGGCGTTCGAATCCAGGTTCCCGCAACATGCATTGCTGACCGAAGTCAAAATGCGTCATGCTGAGCTGCTCGTCACCGGCGGCAAATTTGATCAGGCTCAGGGGCTGTTTGCACAGGTCAGCAGTGTGAAGGAATTTCCGCTGGCCGATACCGCCATGCTGCGTCAGGCTCGTTGTCTGTATGAACTGAAAAAGTACGACGAAGCCGGTCGTCTGTACTGGAACGTCCCGCGGCAGTTTGCCCAGTCGAAACATTACGATACCGCAGTGCTTGCCGGTGCGAAATGCTATTATTTGACCGGCAAATATGCGCATGCCCGTTCTGGTTTAGAAAACGTCGCCAAGCGCAATGTGCCTGAAGCTGCCGAGGCAAGTCAGTGGATTGGCCGCTCACTGTTGAAGGAAAAGAATCCGCAGGAGGCATTGAAGGTACTCGATGCGGCCATCGCGAAACATGGATCAAGTCCCGCGTTTCCTCAACTGGTGCTGGCGCGTATCGATGCCCTGTACGAACTTCCGGAGCGGCGGGCGGAGACGGTTCCGCTGTATGCGGAGTTCGCTCAGAAATATCCGCAGGATGAGCTGGCGGCGCAGGCGCAGTACATGTCAGCGTTGACGGCCCTTGAAATCGATAACCATGCGGCGGCAAAGGCGAACAGCGATGCTTTCGCAAAGCAGTTCCCGAACGATGCCCTGCTGCCGGATGTGTTGTTCATCGGTGCCGAAGCGAGTCTGCTCCTTCGCGAATTCAAAGACGCCGAACAACTGTACCGCGATTTTCTGACGCGGGCTCCGCAACATGCCAACGCGGCACAGGCGCGAGTTCGCCTCGGACTCGCCCTGCAACTGGACGGTCGAAACGAAGATGCGCTGAAAGAACTGGAATCGACTCTCACAAGTCTTTCCGATCCCGCGTTGAAGAGCGAAGCACTGGCGATCACAGGACGCTGTCATGTTGCTGAGAAGCAGCTGGACAAAGCCGCCGGTGCCTTCGAACAGTCGCTCGCCACGAAGCCTGATCGCCCTCAGTCCGATCAGACGCTGCTGGCCCTCGCTGATATCTATCGTCGTCTTGAGCGAGCGTCCGATTCCGCCGCGCGGCTCGAACAATTGAAACGCGAGTTTCCGAAGAGCCCACTCGCCGAAGAAGCGACATTTCGCCTGGGTGAAGCGGCCTACGCACAGAACGCATTTGATCAGGCAATCAATCAGTACTCAGTTGTTGTCAGCACCTGGCCAGATGGCACGTTTGCTCCACATGCACAGTATGGACTTGGCTGGTCACACTTTAAGAAGCAGGATTTCGCAAAGTCGGTGGAGGCGACCAAAACGCTCGCTGACCGTTACGGAAAAAATGAACTGGCTCCGAAGGGCATGTACGTCCGCGCGATGGCTCAGTATCAGCTCGGTCAGTTTCCTGCTGCCGTCGATGACGTGCGAGCATTCCTCAGCAGTAATCCGCCTCAGAAGGACGCGCTGGATGCTGAATATCTGCTGGGACTCTCTTTTGCCGCGCAGCAGAAATTCGCCGACGCTGCTCAGGCCTATGCCGGAATTCTGGCGAAAGATCCAAAATATTCCGACGCGGACAAGGTCTTGTATGAACTTGGCTGGGCACATTTTGAATTGACGCAAAAGAACGAATCGATCGCCGCATTTCGTCGCCTGGGAACTGAGTTCCCTGACAGCCCACTTGCGGCAGAAAGTTGGTTTCGTGTGGGTGAATCGTACTACGACGCCGGAGAATTTGCGGAAGCGGTGAAGGCGTACTCGGAAGCTCAGGCCAAAGCCGCTGCGGCTGCGAGCCCGGACATTGGCGAAAAGGCGGCACATAAACGAGGCTGGAGTTTTCTCAAAGCGAACGACTTTGCCGAAGCGTCGAGTGCGTTTGAGTCGCAGCTGACAGCGTATCCAGGCGGCACATTGTCCGGCGATGCGGAGTTTCTGCTGGGGGAATGTCTGTACAAACAGAAGCAATGGCAACCGGCACTGAAGCATTACGCGTCTGTCATCGCCGCGAATCACCCAACTTACAGTGCGTTGGCGTTTTATCGATCTGGCGAGTGTGCCGCCGCGCTGGAACAATGGGAAGAAAGTGCACGATTTCATCAGCAGGCTCTGGACGGCTTTCCAGAGTTTGAACTCAAACCCGAGGCACGTTACGGTGTCGGCTGGGCACTGCAGCAGCAGAACAAACTGGCCGAGGCGATTCCATATTACGAAAGAGTCACTGAGGAAACGGAAACAGAAACTGCCGCCAAAGCAAGATTCATGATCGGCGAATGTTTTTTCGCTCAGAAGAATCACAAAGAAGCGACAAAGCACTTCCTCAAGGCGGCGTTTGCCTACGGTCACAAAGAATGGTCCGCGATGGCCTGGTTTGAAGCCGCACGCTGTTTTGAAGTTCTGCAGGATGTGGCTCAGGCGAAGAACTGTTATCAACAAATGATCGACAAATTCCCCGATCATCCGAATGGGGCCGATGCCAAAAAACGGCTGGGGGAATTTTAAATGACTTGTCAATTCACACCGTAATCAGCCATCTGACCAATCAACGCAATTGGACGCATCCTTTCAGCATTGGCCTGTATTTCAAAGATTGCACCGGACACCTTATATGGCCAAAATGAAACATTCTTTCCGATGGGGCACTGCTGCGATCGTGATGGTGACCATCTGTTGCGCGATCACAACGCCGACGTTGTGTGCACAGGACGTTCGTGTCGATGCGGCAGCGGCCACCGATGCAGTTCCAGAAGCACCGGAAGTTAACGCGCCTGTCGATGCCACAAACGAATTGACGCGCATGGGCGTGCTGCAACCGTTACCGTTCCTGTGGGATCTGGGGGTGCAGGGTGGGGTGTTCATGATTCCGATCGGACTGTGTTCGATTGTGGTCCTGGCCTTTGCCCTTGAACGTCGAGTTGGATTACAGAAAGGCCGAATTATTCCGCGTGGTCTGCTTGTCGCACTCCAAAAACTCAATCAACCGAATATTGGCATCGATCCACGCCTCGCCTACGATCAATGCCAGAAATTCCGCTCGCCGCTGGGAAGAGTCATCCAGGCGGCAATTCTTAAAGTCGGACGGCCTCATGCGGAAATCGAAAAGACAGTCGAAGATGCGGTGAGCCGGGAAGCTGACGAAATGGCGCAGAATATCCGTCCGATCAATGTCACTGCCAGTGTCGCCCCGTTGCTCGGACTGCTCGGCACGGTTCAAGGCATGATTCTCGCCTTCATGGTGATGAGTACGACAGCCGCCGCTGGCGCTGCAAAGGGACAGGAACTGGCACAGGGCATCTATACAGCACTGGTGACCACATTCGCTGGCTTGTGTGTCGCGATTCCGGCGATCATTATTGCCAATTCGTTGGAAGGCCGGATCGAACGACTATTGCGAGGCATGGAAGATGTGTTCAACGAAATATTGCCGCTGTTCGAACGCTTCGAAGGAAAATGGCGAGTCACGATGAAGAGCGATGCGTCGGGAGTGGTTCTCAAGGGGACGAATCCGAAACCGGATGCGGTGGTGTCCTCAAAGCCTGGAGAATCAGAATTGAAGAATCGGAAACCTACACGACCTGTGACAGTTGCAGAGGGGAAGGAGCAGCCGCAGCTGCCGTAGGCTGCGATGGCGTCTTTCTTTTTCGTAGGGTGCGTGAAGCGGAGCGCAACGCACCATTTTGAGAATGCCCGAGAAACTGGTGTGTTCCGCTGGCGCTGCACACACCCTGCTGGAATCACTAAATCAACAGGCGCCAGCCCCATTTCGTTCATACCTTAGCAGCACATCTATGCGATTTCGCTTTAAAAACCGTAACGCCAACCGACGCAACATTGACATGACGCCGATGATCGACTGCGTGTTTCAGCTGTTGCTGTTCTTCATGGTTGCCAGTCGGTTTGAGGATGAATCGAAAGTGTCTGGCGAAGGTTCGCTCGATGCACATCTGCCGGATGCGGTCGCAGCGATGCCGATGGTGATGCGACCGAAAGAAATGATCGTGAATGTGAATTCTCGCGGCGAGTTTTACGTTGGCGGTGAAGTGCATTCGGAGGCACAGTTGGGCGAACGGCTGCAGCGCGCAGAAATCAACAATCCGGGGAATCAGCCGGTCGTGATTCGCGGCGATGAACGATCGGACTGGAAGTACATTGCCAAAGTCATGAGTCTCTGTAATCAGGCAAAGATTCGCGACTATCGTGTCGCTGTGCTGCCACCGAACGAAATCACGGAGGGCGGTGGTCCATGAGAGATCTGGTCCGAATTGCGGATGACGATTTGCAGGAACTCACCGCGGGGCAGCGCCTGCGGATGTTCACAGCCATCTCCGTTGCAGTGGCGTGCGGGATCGTGGCGCTCCAGGGCATGGCGGTTTTGTTCACCGATGCCAAAGTTGTTCCACTGCCCGGTATGAATCAACTTCCCGGGCAAATTGCTTGGGCGACAGCGTTGGTGGCTATGCTGGTCGCCGTGACGTTTCTGGTGCGTGGTGTGATCAAACGCCGCTTGCAGTGGGCGATCGCCATCAGCCTGCTGATCCATTTTCTGCTGTGCCTGTCTGTTTCCGTCGTGGAATTCCGCGGCCCGCGCCCGCTTCCCGCTGCTGCCGCTGAATTGCCGGGGGCGACGCCGGAAGAGTTCACGCTCCCGGACTATGCGGGCGAAGAAACTCCGAATTCCGAGTCTGAGTGGAAGCAGCAATCAGAATCTGAGACGCCGGAGAACCATATCGATGTTGAGCGCGTCGAAATGGAGATTGCCGACGCAGACAAAGTGAAACCCGTGGATGCGACACAGCCGCAGGATGTCGAGAAGCTCGAGTCCATGGAACGTCAGGAACAAGTCAAACTCGCCGCCGACGCTGCCGCAGAAATGAAACGTCAGGCAGTAGAGCAAGAATTGCCGACAACACAGCAAGTCGACTCACCGGACGTTGCTGCATCAGAGAGCGCCCAGCCGACACTGGAAGTCCAGTTGGATCAGGTGAAACAATCCAGCGAAGCGCCGGAGACCGAACGCGAACAGACTGAAATCGCGTCCGCCGATCAGCAGCTTGAGTCAACAAGGCTGCAGGCCCGGCGAGCAGAGGCTGCGATCAATCCGGAAGACGTGCCGGCCGAAATGGCACCGAAATCAAATACGGCTGCGGAAGCGGCGATGGCCGCCACTGAAGACGTCAAAGTCGCCACATCGGATGCTAAGAATGTGGATGTGCGGGAACAGCAGATTGAGATTTCTCGCCAACAGGCGGCTGCGGCAGCCGGATCGACCGGTGAACCTGCAATGAACGATGGGCCCACGTCTTCTGCCAGCCCCGCCGTGAGCCGTGCGCGGCCTGAGCGAGCGGCGGGGATCGGGGATCCATCAACAACAGCACCGGCCGCGGGCGGCAGCGTCTCCATCGCACGCAGCAATGCAAGTGGAAACACCGCCGCAGCAATCTCCGGCGCGGATAGTGTAGAAGTCTCATCCGCCACAGGTGTCGGCGCGCCAGCCATGGCGGAGTCTTCTGCGGCCACATCGAATCGGCGCGGCGCCGCTGCATCAGTGCCGACAGGATCAGCATTGGACGGATCATCTGCGGCTGCGGGGGCTGGTCAGTCCAACGGTCAGATTTCCGGTGCCACGGTGGCGCGTTCGGCGAACGGTGGCAACCAACCTGCGATCGGAAATGCCAACGGAACACCGGGGATGACGGGCCGCAGCGAAGGGCGACGCGCGAATGCTGTAGGAACAAACGTCAATGAGATCGGCGTTGCGGCAGCGGGTGATAACGGTTCGAAGAACGGAGAAGCAATGATCGCCGGGCCTGCAAGCACATCGGTTGGTCGCAGTGCAAGTGGACTTCCAGCACGATCGAACTCAAGCGGGACCGTCAGCGGTCCTTCAGGTCCTTCGTCGTCTTTGGGTACACAATCCGGACCGTCGCGGTCATCGACTGTCGCTGCGACTGGACGGGGAACAGAACCAAGTGCATTGCTGAATGCCAATGCAGGGTTTGCCGACGGCGCGAATCCGGGACGTTCGATGTCACGTTCTTCCGCGGCGATTGCCAGTCTGCCCACGGGTGCTGCAGCCGCTGAACAAAGCGGCACTCTCGTGTTTGCGGGACCTCAGGCAGCCGCGATCGGCAGTGCGATGGCGGGCAGTGGATTGTCGGGGCCTCGGATCAATTCCGCTCCGCGTCGATCTGCAGGACTTCCTGGCAGCAGCGGTCCAGCTGCTGACGCCGGAGCACCTTCGGGTTCGAACGTTCCACAGCCCGCGCGAGTCGCTGTCGGCAGGCCGCGGGCGGGTGTGGGAAACAGTCAGCCCACTCTGGCCTCGGCCGATGTCGTCGCGGGTATGATCAGGAAGTCCGTGCCGGGAATTGGCGGATCTCCCGAAGCACGCATTGCGGAAAGCCTGTCCATGCGAACTTCCGACGCCCGGCGTGAAGCCGCTAAGACACTCGGCGGATCACCGGAATCAGAAGAGGCCGTTGAACGCGGACTCGCATGGCTGGCACTTAATCAGTATCCAGACGGGCACTGGAGTATCAACGATTTTCCTGGTGAACCAGCCGCCGATCTCGGTCAGGGGAGTTTTCGCGCCGACAGCGCAGCTACGGGACTGGCGTTACTTGCCTATCTCGGTGCGGGTTATACGCATCAGTCAGGAAAATATCAGGACGTTGTGAATCGCGGCATCACATGGTTGCTCAAACGTCAGAAACCAGACGGCGATCTCTTTGCGGATGAATCTGATTTCGTCTGGTTCTACAGTCACGGCATGGCATCCATTGCGCTGTGCGAAGCGTACGGTCTGACGAAGGATGCCGCGTTAAAAGAACCGGCTCAGAAGGCGCTGAACTTCATCGTCGATTCACAGCATCCGGAATTCGGGGGCTGGCGATACCGTCCGAAATTCGAATCCGACACGTCTGTTTCCGGCTGGCAGTTGATGGCTTTGAAGAGCGGCGAAATGTCCGGTCTGACAGTGCCCAAGGACGCTTACGTGCGCGTCGGCAGGTGGCTGGATTCCGTGCAGAGCAAAACGTCTGCCGGACAGTTCAGTTATCATCCCTCTCGCGAAGCCAGTCCCACCATGACGGCAGAAGGCTTACTGATGCGGCAGTATCTGGGCGCCAAACGCGATGACGCACAGTTGATCGCCGGTGCCAATTTTCTTCGAAGCCGTCTGCCGGATTTCGGGCAACGTGATTCGTACTACTGGTACTATGCGACTCAAGTGATGTTCCACATGCAGGGCGAACATTGGAACGAATGGAACAACAGTCTGCGTGACTCTCTGGTGGAGACTCAAAGCAAAGACGATACCGGCGGTGGCAGCTGGGATCCAGCTCGCCCGACACCCGAAAAATGGTCCAGTGCCGGCGGACGGCATTACGTGACGTGTCTGAATCTGTTGATACTGGAAGTCTACTACCGGCATCTGCCGTTGTATCTTGAACTCGAAAAGTGAGAGTCGGAAAATTGGCGGATTTGTTCGCGAGTACACGATCAGATGCAGTATCCAGGCAATTCGAATTGCGTTGAACGGGATGCTGCAGTACGTCGGATCAGATCTGGTCAATCGCTTCGTCTGTGAATTCGAAGACCACGAGGACCGGTGTTTTGCGAGTTGGCGGAACCGTAGCGACGCCGGTCGGCGGCGCAGTTCGTTTTTCGGCGGCTGCGGGTGGAAGGGAGGTCCCGTTGACCGCGTTGTCCTGTGCCGACAGAGGTTGTGATGCAGCGGCAGCCGTTTCTGTGGATTTCGGCAGTGTCAAGTAGACCTGGCCAAAGTGCAGTTCGGAGTGTGTGGGAGTCTTCATCGATTCCTGCATGCGACGAATGAGACTCTCGCTTGTTGAATCGGCCACCGATTGAGGATTCCAGTCGGCGGATTGCGCGTCGGTTTCAGTGATAACACTGTCGATGAAGGCATTGTCATTCACACCGATCGAAGTCAGCAGAACGCCAAACCGTGCATCGTGATCGTCGTTGCCGGCAACCGATCGGATGTCCATGCCACCTTTTGCCAGCAGTGCCTTGATAATCCGCATGACTTCTTCGCGGTCTTTTGAATGGACTTTCAAGAGGACGATGCGCCAGTCATCGTTTTCGAGGAACGGTCGCAATTCTTCGTGCTGAGCAATGGTGTCCTGCCGGGCACTGGATTCGGGTACAGATGTTTTCGGTTCTGCAACATCACTTGCAGCAGCGACGGTTGCGGGAATGTCCCTGGCTGCCATGCCTGCTGCATGACCGCCGCTTGCGAGAGCAGTCTTTCCCGCATCATCGGAACGTTCAATTTCACGTGATCGGAGAGACAGCATCAGCGCAGCGGCACATGCCGTGACGGAGACAGCGACGAACGCACGCATGATCCTGCCGCGACGTGGATTTCGTGATGAGTTGGCAGGTACCGTTGTCGATGGCTGCCGGATGGCATTATGCACCGAAGCCGCAAGTAATTCGGGCACCGGTTTTACTGGTAATGCTTTCAGCTGACGGCGCAAGTCTGTCATGGCGGCGAGACAGGCCCGATCAAAATCAGTCTGCCGCTTTGTGAGATCAGACGATTCCTCCATTGTCAAATCGACATCCAAATGCCGCGACAACAGGAACTGAATTCGTTCTGTTTCTGCTGGCTGGATGGGTTTTGGGTCTTGAGCGGAGTTCATCGGCCTTCAACAATCTGGCGGGACGGCAATGTTTTGGCCCCATCCGCGCCGAATGGATTTCGGCGCAGCGTGGGCGGCGGGGTTTTGCCCTTTGACGAGGTCTCAGCCACCGAGGTTCCCGAATTCTGCAGGATTGTCAAAAATCGTCAGATCGGGGGTTCGGGTGCGTGTTTTTACATGGGTTTTCGCACGACCCGATGAAAATGCAGCTCGACTTCACGATCCACGACGCGACGAATGCCCTCGACGATGCAATTCGGTTCATGGTCCGTTTCTCCAACGCGTTTGATGTCGGCCAACGGCGTTCCTGGCAGCACACTGAAGGCGCTTTGAAAGACAATCTGGTTTCCAGCGTCCAATTCCGGCACGATGAAATGGACGGTGGCTCCGAAGCACAGCATGTGGTGCTGGAATGCATCTTCATAGGGCCGAAAACCCGGAAATGGAGGCAACAAGCCATGATGCAGATTAATAATCCGTCCCCCGGCAAATTTCCAGCAGAGTTCGGCCGGCAGCACACGCATGTAGCGGGCCAGTACGACGTAGTCGATTTGCTGTTTGTCGATGACCTGCACCAGTTTGGCATAGTCCGGATTGCCGACACTGTCGCCGATATTGACGAATGGAACTTCAAACTGATCGGCGACGCTGCGGCAGGCATTGCGGTTTCCGATCATCACAGAGGCTTCAGCCTTCAACCGCCGATCGCGTATTGCACGCAGAATTGCCAATGGAGGTTCAGTGCGAAATGTCGTGCAGATCGCCAGTCGTGGCGGACGATCGTGCTCATCGCGTGACCAGACGCGAATCTGCAGTCCTCGCATTTGACCGATTTCCTGAAGGTGCGTTCGCAATGTGGCGACCGATACACTCGTGGCCGGCCAGTCGATGCGCATGAACATCGCAAACAGTTGTTCCGAATCCCGGTCGTACATCTGAATTTCATGGATGTTCGCTCCGGCCCCGGTGACGTAATGAATGATCGGATCGGCCAGACCTTTGTGGTCAGGTCCGACGGCTGTGATGGTGACTTGCATGGGATGTTCGTTCTTTAAGTTGGCGGTTTTCACATTGGAAGACCGAAGCTCGTGTCAGGGCTCAGGCTTCTGACGCCGCTCCGCTCAGCAGAGCAAATTCGGCAGAACGGAACTGTAACGAAAAAAACGGGGCTCATCTATGAGCCCCGTTTTCGGGATGCATCGTTTCAGTTTGTTGCCCCTTGCGTTCCTGCTCGAACTGCATGGGGCAGGCAACAACGTCCTGGGCTATTCGTCCTTGCGGCGTCGCAGGGACCGCGGGGCCAGTGCAAACAGGGCTCCGAGGAATGCTGCAGTCGAGCTTTTCCGCTCTGCTTCGGCAGGTTTTTCAGCGGCAGGCTGAGATTCCCACCATGTCTGTTCGTCCCATTTTGAAAGCACAGAATCCGTTTGATCTGTGGCGGCAGTGTCTTCGGCAGTTGGCACGGCGTTCGCCGCACTCTCCACTTCGAACAATGGAACATCGGAGTTTGGATTCAGTACTTCTGCCGGGAGCGGCAGGTACTGCGAGCCATCGACAACCGCTGGCACCATACTGATGGCAGATTCCGTGACCAGCGTCTGCGGGACGAACCCCGGAACGACGGTCCACACAAATTCTGTGGCATCAGGCAAACTCTGCTCCTGAACCGGAGTCGTCGCCTGCACAATTGTCAGTGTCTGCTGCAGGCTCCAGTTACTCGCAGCACCCGTGCTGGCGTTAAACGCTCGAACCCAGTATCGGTACACACCTTTGGTGAGTGCCTGAGGCACCACAAATGAGGTGCTGCCGGTTCTGCTATTTGACGCATTCAGCAGGTTCGTACCTGGCATTGCTGCCGTTGCGAGGAATACCTCGTACCCCGATGCGCCGCCGACGGCCCCCCATGAGAGGGTTGGTGTCGTGTCTGTCGTCGGCGGAATGGGATTGACGATTGGCCGACCACCCACGAAGAATTCCAGAGCGAAGCTCCAGTTTGACCTGGTCGCAGGAACATTCGCACTTGGACGTCCGTCAGCCGTCGCGACTACGTAGGCACGATAAAAATTCGAGGGCAGGTCAGTCGGAATTGTATACGAGTTTGTCGTCAGGTTTGTCACAGTATACTGTGGAAGTTCGACATACTTGAACGTCACGGGATCTGGTGCGTACAGCCGGAATTCGTACCTTGCCGCACCGGCGGGGAACGATCTTAGCGTCGTCATCATGTTCGTCCAGTTGAACGTCGGACGCTTAATAAATGTCGATGCCGATGGTCCGGTCAACACCGGAGATGTGACGATTTGGAACTTCTGTTCCACGCTCCAGTTGCTGTTAAAACCAAATGCGTTTCGAGCACGGACCCAGAACGAGTACTCTCCGATCGGCAGATTTGCCGGTACGGTGTAGCTCAAAGAAGTAATCCCCGTCTGGTTGTACAGACTGCCAACCGGCACCGAATTGTTGTTGATCCAGATTTCATAATTCAAGGCACCTGGAACACTCTGCCATGACAGAGTTGGATTGGCCACCGGCGTACGACCGACTGGCCCGACAAGCGTTGGAGGTGTGGAAACGCGGAAGACTCTCCCAATGCTCCAGTCGCTCGGCTCCCGTTCGTCGCCTGTCCCGTTCGGCAGCCGCGGTGTCGTTGGATCGTCGGTGTTGGAATATGTTCGAACCCAGACCTGGTAAGTACCGATCCCAAACAGTTTTTCATTTGGAGTGTACGTGCTGCCTGTAACGCCGTTGACGCGGAGATACTGAGACTGGCCACCAACCTGATCGACCCAGATATCGGACTTTTCAGAATTTGGCGGGTTCACCCAACTGATGACTGGATGATTACTGAACGAGGTCAGACTCGGTCCCGTCACAATCGGTGGCTCGACGATGACAAATTCATAAACAGCAGCATCGGTGGACGTGACTGAGGCGGCACCCGACGCCGTAGGATCATTGATCGCCCGAATCCGATAGGTATAACGTCCCAGACCCAGTGAAGTTGGTTGTGTGAAGGATGTGGTCGTCAGATTGCTCTGGCTGATCACCACATCAAACGTGCCCCACTTTTTCGAGACGACCAGTTCGTAGCGATCAGCGCCCGGCACGGCACTCCAGCTGAACGTCGGCGTCGTGTCGGGCACACGCTGCAGCGGCTGGGTCGAGATCGGAGGCATTCGCACCAGAAAGGTTCTGACCGGACTAATGACGCTGCTGTCGCCAGTGGCATTCGCGGCATTGAAAGCCTGCACTGTGACGCGGTATTCACCAAGTTTCAGATCGGTCGTGGGTGTCCAGCTCGTGGTCGTCACGGTGGCTGTCACGGTGGCTGTCGCTGGCAGAACGACAGTGTCTGTGATGTAAGTCAGCGTCACCCGGTAAGAAACTGCTCCAGCGACAGGGTTCCATGTCACCGTTGGTCTGAGTACCGTGACAAAAGATGCCGGTGCAGTCAGCACCGGTGCGGTCCTGACGGTAAAGAGTCTGAAGGCACTCCAGTCACCGAGCAGATCCGCTGCGTCAGTTGCACGGACTCGAACGCGATAACGTCCCAGTGGCAGATTGGTGGTCGGCGTGAATTGATTTGGAATTGCCGGTGGCACGACGGTTGCGGTCGTGATCGTCTGATTCACAACGGTGAGCCCGGTTGTCAGCGACTCGATCACGACGTTGTAGGTCTTTGATCCTTCGACGGCGTTCCAGTTGATGACCGGTCGGGACGTCACCACGTCACCGGAAGGAGACGCAACCACAAGCGGCACGACCTCGAACTGATACGTCGTCAGCGGAGCTGCCGCCACGTTGGCCTTGTTGAAGGCCGTCAGGGTGGCCGTGTAGATGCCCTTCGGCAATGCCGGAGTGACGTCTACTGAAGTGAACGATGTCAACGGTGAAGTAAAGACCGTATTACCGAGAGAGTTTTTGACAACCAACAGGTAGTTGAAGTTGGCTTCATGCAGACTCCAGGCAATCGTAGGAGTCAGATCGCTGGTCTGCGGAATCTTTCCATCGGTCAGGTTGAAGTCGATTGGTCGATTAATCACCGGAGGGACCGCGTTCTGCAACGACTTCACTTTGACAGCGTAGTCTTCGACTTCGCCATCGTTGGCACGTCCCGTTGCCGAGAGGGATCCGGCGGTGCTGAGTCGGAAACGCATAAACGTGTCACCGACAGTCGAACCGGCAGGAATCGTGAAGTTGATGCGATTCACTCCGGCTTCGACGCTGTAGCTGCTTCCGTTGTTTAACTTTTCGGCCGCGCTGAACGCGCCGTTTCGATTCAGATCCAGCCAGACATCCAGCTTCCCGGCCGCTGACGCAGTCACATCGACGTAGGCGGGCAGCGCCTGACCACCGGTGGTTTCAAAGCTGGTTGGGAATGTGACACCGTCTTCATCGCTGCCATCGCCCGTGGCAGTTGCTGAAGGCTGTCCTGTCGTTTCTTCGTCGATTGTTGCTCCCAGTTTCAATGGGCCTGCGATCGTATGCGCGGCTCCGTTACTGGTCCGCAGCGTGCCGTAAGTATTGGGAGCGTCGCCGTAATCGACAATCAGTGTCGTGAGTGTCGCATTCACGAATCCCGTGTTGTTTGCGGCACCACTGGAGTCGGTCACACGCAGACGAATCGTGCTGACATCCGGAGCTGTAATGCCAAGGTTGGCCAGATAAGCCCATGTAAAGGTCTGAGTTGACGATCCACCGATGGACGTTTCGAATGTTCCGTTGTTGTCCAGATCCCAGGCATAAGTCAGTGTGTCGCCGAAGAACGCATCGACGTCGAAACTGCCACTGGCGTTCAACGTGATTCCATAACCCTCATCGACGACATAATTTCCTGTCACCGCGACCGGAGCGTCATTGACCTGCGTCGCGTTGATGGTGACGACCCGAGTTGTCGCGTTGATGTTTGGTGAAACACCGGAACCAGCGTCTCGCAGCGTCAGCGTGACGGTGGCAGAACCTGCGGTGTCCTGAGTCGTTTTGTACGTCAGGACACCGGTAGTTGGATTCACTGAAATCTGGCTGAAGGCCAGATTGCCGGAAGTGCGAGTTGCTGCGGAAACAGTCCAGGTGAGTGGTGCCTGAGCACCGACTTCGTCCAAAGCCGTCGATCGTGCTGCAGCCGACGTGGCGACGTAGTTGATGGTTTGAACACCGGCATCTTCCAGAGTCGTAATATTACCGCTGCTATTTACGCGAGCGTCAGTTGTCGTTGACGTAAAGACCGGAGCGTCATTGACGGGAGTGATCGTAAAGACAAACGTCTGCGTAAGACTGGTGGCTGCAGGCGTTCCATTATCTGTCAGCAGAACACTGATTGTGGCCGTACCATTCACGTCCTGAGCGGTTCTGAATGTCAGAGTTCCTGTCACTCGATTGATCGACGGTGCCACTGCGAAGAATGTTGCCGGTGTCCAGTTGCTGTTTTCAGAGACTACAGTGACTGTTGTTGTGATTGTCTGGGGCGGCGATTCGTTGGCTGGTCCCGCTGACTGACCGGTCATGAAACCGACAATTGTCACGAGGCCGGCATCTTCGTTGACAGGTGCAGGATTCACCAGCGGATTCAATACTGGCGGATCATTCACTTCTGTAACGTTGATTGCGATTGTCGTTGATGTCGATTCCGCAGGGCCGCTGAATTCGCCAAGGTCGCTCGTCAGAATTGTGACACTGGCCGGACCGAAATAATCCAGATTCGGCACAAACGTCAGACCCGTGAGAGCCGCGTTGATGTCCTGCAGTTTTCCCGTAAACTCCATCGTGGCATCGAGAGTCCCGTCACCGGACGCAAACAACAGCGTCGCGGGAATCGTGCCCAGCGTGAGCCTGCCGTTCGTGGCGGTTAATGTCACGGTGAGAATATTTGTGCCCAGATGAGCGTCCTGGTCGAAGATACTAATGGCATTGCCGTTCGTCGCATTGAATACGAGCGATACGTCTTCGGCAGTCGTCTGGCTGCCGGGGACGCGGTTTTCGGGAGGATCGTTGACACCGTCCGTCAGCACGATATCAAAACGCGTGGTATCATCCGGTCGGTTGGCCTGCAAGTAGTTGCCTGCACGGTCGCGGACGCCGTCGACAGTATCCGTCACCGACGTTCCGTTGTTATCCACCAGAATGATGTATCGAACTTCGGTGTTCTCGTCCGCGAAGAATGTCGCCGCGTTGAAGATCGCCTCTTTCGTGATGACGTTGTACACAAACGTGTAGTCCACACCATCGATCAATGTGATTTCCGTCACTCCGTCTGTGTCAATTCGCTTCAGCACAAACTGGCTTGAAGACACCGTCAGACCATCCACACCGATCCCTTCATCGTTCAGCCGAATGCGGAACTCACGAAGGATCTGGGACTCGTCGATCCAGACTTCATCCACATCAAGGTCGCCGTCGAGCGACGACTGGTCTTCGGGCAATGCCAATACGGCTTGTGGCTGGAAGAAGTCCACGCGGTCGATCGCACCGCGATCCACGAAGACATTGCCACCTTGTCCCGCCGGAGTCGCGACCAGATCGTCGTCCCCGCGGAGCTGGCCGTAGACGTCGAGCGATGGAGCCAGAATCGGCGAGCCCGGAAGGTTTGAAGTCCCGGCAGGAGGCAGACCGGCAAGACCGAGCGGACTTTTCACTCGGATCATATCACTGCGATCACCCAGTGAATCCAGTGAACTGTCGATTGCCTGGGAGAACGGAGCCGGATAGTAATTTCGATTTGACTGATCCACAAACAATGGATCTGTGGCATTCAGAAAAATCGGGAACGATCCGCTGCCGATGGCCCCGGTACTGAATGCAACCGAATTGCCGCGATAAAGCGTGGCACCAATCGTCGTGCCCGCTGCCTGGGAACCGCATCGATGAGGATCCCCGTTGCCAGGTCAGCAACAATATTGTTCAGCAATGTCGGACTGGCATTCTCGTTCACGTTGATACCGATTCCCAGCGGTAGCGTACTCCGGCCACGCCGACGATCGTATTGTTCAGGATCCTGCCATACGGTACTACCGCCAGAGGATTGTTAACGGAATCCCCGCTGAATCGTACTCCGCCCGCAATATTGCCGGCTATCACGTTGTTCATAATGACCACGCCTGTGGTCAGCCGGGCGGTGTTCTCTTCCTGAGTGTTCTTGACAGCTCCCGGATGCGGCGTGGGATTGAGTCCACCGCGCTCTGCAGCATCGACATTGATACCGTAATTCAGTGAATCCATGATCGTGCTGGACTGCACGATAATCTGACCCTGATCACGGAATCGATTCTGATCCCCAAACGAATTGAACACTGTCTCCTGGATCACACCCGTCAGCAATGCAGACGGCGTGAAAATGGCATTGCCCGTCAGGTGAATTGTTTTGCTCGTGCTGCCGGTCGTGTCGCTGTACATGGCTTTCACGTTCAGCACATTCTGCACCGCCTGTGAGTTGATCGCATTGACGATTGTGCGGGCGATCAATTCCTGATTCAGTTCAAACGTTGTGCTGAGTGTCGTCAGTGAGTTGAACAGCAACGGGATATTGCCCGGAACCAGATCGATCAGCCCGATGTACTGGTCGATGAACTGGAACGTCACTTCACGCCAGCCGTCGCTGAGCACAAACGTGGAGTTGTGCGGAATCTGGGACGCCTTCGGCACGGTAATCGCGATTGCGTTTGACTCACGATCGTTCGTATCGAGCGCACGATACAGGATATTTGTCGGATTCGGATTCTGCGACAGACCGTAATCCAGTGCTCTGCGGATTTCCACGTCGTAGGCACCGTCGGCGATGCCAAGATAGTTGAACCCGGTCGTTCTGTTCGGATCATAGAGATCATTATTCGGAATGAACGTGTTCGTCGCCGGGGCGTTGGTGATCATTTCGCCACGTTCGGCGAAACCGATAATGATGTCGTCGATGTAAACACCTTCGACAGCATTGTTCATGCCACGAAGTGAACCCTGACGATTCGCGACGCCATTCTGGAAGCCCGTGTTGAATGCACCAAAGCTGTCTCCCAGGAGTGATGTGACTAAGTTCAACGGGCCTTCATCATCCACGTCATGCCCGATGATCTGAATTCGATTTTCGGCACCCTTAATAATGTTAATATCACTGGCCGCAAAAACGTCAGCAATACTCTGCCGAATCGCGTTCGCTACTTCATTTGCCGTCATATTCGGGAAGATTGATACGGGAGCCGAAAACGGACTGACACCCAGTCCTCCCGAAATCACCAGCGGCGAACCGACAGACGTCGTGACGGAAAGCGCACCGGGGAACGTGAGTCTGTTTTCAGAAACATACGAAGTAATAAAGCCGGGAATGACCGACAGACCTGTGTCGACGGCATCATGTGTCAGCGTGGTCGCGCGGCGATCAACACCCAGCGGAGAATCGATCAGATCCGCAACGAACGGAGTGCCAACTGGATCGGACACCAGCGCGTATGTCAAAGGTGTCGACGCCGTATTGTCCAGGATCGTCAGGCCAATTGGTGTCACACCGGAATTGAAATAGGTTATCGTGGTGTCGTCCGTGATGCTGACAACAACTCCGTTGCGGAACGCGGTCCCGGCACCGGCTACGTTATTGATCGCCGTGACAATCCTGTCGGCGACAATCGTCGGGCTGACATCTGTTTGAATCTCTTGGCTATTCGTCGGTGCCCCAGGCACAAACTGAAAGAAGAATCCGCTGGCTAACAGGAAATCGTTGTCCAGATCCGCAGCCGCGACGGACGTGACACGGAGTGTGCCTCCAAACGTGGTGGAAACGGCACCGGCAATCGAAACGTTGTTTCCAACGACAGTCGCGACCACGCGACCCAAAAAGGTATTGATCGCAGTGGCCGCGCGTGTTGCCAGCGTGGCGGCGGTATCGCCTGCGACAGCATTGATTAAAGTCTGGCCGGCAACGATTGGCAGTGGCTGCGCTGCCGGATCACGGAACGTAAATGTTCGGTTATATGCCGTGAAGGATTCCCCTTCATAATTCGTTGCCGTCGCATCGACGAAACTCAGAGTACCGCCGAGGAAGAATCCATCGGTCGGGAACGAAAGATCTGAGATGGACACTCTGTTCAGATTTGCGACTGCCACCGGATCACCGGATGCGTTGGTTCCCAGGACAGCATTAATGGCGTTTGCGGTTCTGTTTGCGATCAGGGCCGCGGAATCAGCGGCACGAGCCAGGATCTCCTGAGCGTTTGCTGGATTTGTGGAATACCTGAACGTGACCCCATTCAGCTGGAACTCATGCCCCTGGATATTATTGCCCGCAGGCGTGATCATCGTTCCGCCGCGCACGAAGCTGGCATCGAAGGTCGGAAGGTCGGGGATACTGACCCGATTAGGAGCCAGAGGATCGATAAACGACGTACCTGGTCCGAAGACCGCGTTGAACGCAGCATTGGTGCGGGTCGCAATCGTATCTGCAAAATCCCCAAACACCGCCAGAATGTCACGTGTCTGAGAAGGAGTCGAGGTGTATGTGAACGTAGTGCCAAAGACGGTGATCGATTCCCCTTCGAGCGTTGTGGCTGTCGCCACATCTGGCAGGACCAGCGTGCCGCCGGTAGTGAACGATGACGCGGCGTCGGGGATATCCGGAATGCTGATCCGAGTGGGTGCTGCCGGATTAACGAACGCCGAACCTGGACCAAGGACCGTATTGATAACCGCTGCGGCATTTGTGGCGACTGTCGCAGCAGAATCGCCAAACGTCAAAAGAATATCACTGGCTAATTGCGGAATGGCCGTGAACGTAAATGTCTGACCGTTGACCGTAAATGATTCGCCTTCCAGCGTCGCAGCGCTGGACGTATTCAGAGAACCACCAAATGTGATGGCAGTCACGTTTGGGAAATCCACCTGTGTGCCATTGATGAGGGCTCGGCCTGCGCCGAGCACGGCATTCACTCGAACTGCCGTGCGTGAGGCCATTGTGTTAGCGGAATCACCCACAACGGCCAGAATGTCCGTGTTGGCAAGCGGAGTTGCCGTATACGTGAATGTCGTGCCGAGGATTGTAAACGACTCGCCTTCCAGGCTGTTTGCGTTCGGCACACTCATCGTCGTACCGCTCAGGAAGCTGTTGATGAACGCATTCGTGCGTTGTGCGAGAACTTCTGCCGTTTCACCCGGCAGAGCCAGAATATCCGTCAGGGCCACAGGAGTCGCAGTGTATTTAAACGTGTTTCCCAGGACCGTAAATGTAACGCCTTCCAATGTCCCGCCGCTTGGGATCGTCAAGTGTGCCCCAAGGTCAAATTCAAACTGGACACCGTCGATCGAAAAGGTGTCCGTGTCGCTCAAATGGCTGGCGTCAATCGCGTACAATTCGGAACCTGTTGTCTGAATGTCGCCGACATTCATTGAGCCTGCAGTTGTAAAATCGAATCGAAGCTTCAGCCCGTTTCGTCCGGCATAGTTGCTCAGATCAACGCGTGCCTGACGCCAGTTGTTGGTGTTATCAAAGGTCTCGCCGACATCGACAAATGTCTGTGTTTCCGGAGCGGTTGTAAACGTCCCGTCGGGACCAATGTCAAACTCATCGTTCCGAACCTTATCATGCAGCGAATTGTTCGTGGTCAACAGATTCCACTGTCCTGATTCATCGCTGACGAACACGCGGAATGAGTCTCGCATCAGCGTGTCCGGACTGCCATAGATGTAATTGGCATCTTCCGTATCAAGGAAGTAGTTGAAGTACAGCACAGGCTTATCATTAGCTGAATAACCCTGCAGACTGAACTCATTGCTCACGATCGTCCCATGGGCACCGCCTGGGAAATCTACATTTCGCAGCGGGTTCGTGTTGATCGGATTGTTGCCCCCATCCGTGTCCTTGTTTCCAGACGAAGCCCCTGCACGTTCGTTGCCGAAGTACAGGCTGCGGCCGCCAGGGACCGGAAGGAATACGCTGTTGTCAAATGGAGCAACGTCAATCCCGTGGCCGTCATCGGCAGCTGTCAATCCGCCGCGATTGGCGGTTGTGTGCCATAGATTTCGTTCGAGTGTTCCGAAGGCCAGTCCCGTCACGTTAAATACACCCGCGATCTGCACGGATGTCTGCGCATCGTTGAAAATCGGCAGCAGCGTCCCGGTCGTATCGAATGCGTACATCACTCCCGTCGAACTGATTCCGAACAGTGTGTTCGCATAGATTCCAGCTTCAACTTCATCTGGCGCAAGCGAGAGTCCTGCGAAGTTAATGTTCAGTCCGCCAATGTTTGCAATGAAAGTGGTGCTCCCTCCGCCAATACTGTGCCGGTAGAGTCCGCCCGCATTATCAACCAGATAAAACTGATTGCCGACTGTAGCCATTCCGGTGATATCACCGTTCAATCCACCATTCGTAAAGCTGGTATCGATCTGCCCCCAATCCACCTGCGTGGTTCCCGCACCCGATATTGCTACCGCGGCGTTTTGGCGGTCGCCACCGTTTCCAGGATTGATTTGATCCCCGGTCGCTGTATTGAACTGGTACAGAATATTTCGAGAGTACTGAGCAGCCACGGCCCCGGTCTGACCGGCTTTCAGACCCAGTTGCGAACGATTGCCGACCGCCCACAAGTTGTTGTCGTTGGTGCCGGTGTAGGTGATCGCGTTAAAACCAATTCCCACGTCATGCGCCGCGGCGTTCCCGGCATTCAGAATGTTGGTCGCAATCCCGTCATCGCCGAAATTCGTAACAGCAGCCGTCCCCGTATCGATCCGTAAATAGTTTCCGACGTTGCCGTCAGAGAATGCTTGTCCCGGCGTACCAAGACTGAACGTGTGCAATTGACCGTCCGCACGCATCGCAATATCACCGTTCGGCTGCGAGAATTGCCCCAGAAGCGTTTCGTTTGCGCCAGTGAATGGATCCACCGATGAAATCACCGAGCGATTGTTGCCGGTCAGGCCGCGAGCCTGGCTCACAAATAACTCCACGTCCCCCAGATGGAAAGGCACGACGTGCTTGGGATCCAAAGTCCCGGTATTTGATACAGTGAACAGATCTGTCACCGGCAAGTCCGATGTCGACCGTTCATCGTTCGGGGATGGCACAAGAATTGGAAAGCCAAAGGAGTCCAGCACAAAGTTGCCATTGGCATCAAGCAGGAATGTCAACCCCGCCGGATCAAGTCGTTCCTCGGCGATCCGCCGGACGGAATTCACAGGTTCAAAGCGAACCAGCGACGAGGTCGGATTCGCTGTCCAGTACTGGTTCATGACCTGCGGCACGATATCGTTCGGGATCACCGCCAGACGGTAGGTCTCTCCACCGATCAGTTCCACGGGACCAATAAACGGATCCAGCTTTCCGCCGGACCCGCGAGACAGATCTGCAGCGTCAGTACCGTTGCCAGGACGCGGCTGATCGTCAGAGATATTCGAATCGCGACCCATCAGAATCAGCCGATTCTGGGCGTCGTACAAGGCCACCGTCACATCCGCGCGAGAATAGCCGTCAGCAAAATCCAGATCGATCGTGACCGACGTGCGGGCCGACATGGTACGCCGGCAATCTGCTGTGTGGCGTCATACCGCATGTGATCCCAGAAATCCACGCCGTTGGTGGCTCCAGCAGAGGTGTTGTCGCCTCCATAACAGCGATAGGCCCCATTTCCGGCAGATAATGCTCGGTCTGAATTCATCAGATTGCCGATCGTAACCGAACTCACACCGGTGCCGACTTCGCTCTCCGTACTTTCCCCGACCAGTGGACTGTGAGTCGGCTGTCCCAGAATCTCCACACCGGTTTCCGCGAACCGAATATCTGCAAATGTAATCTGGGAACCTGGAACCTCATCCACCTCCTGCAGCCGGATCTGCAGCTGGTAAACACCTGTCGTCAATCCGCCCAACTGGGTCAATGGACTGGCGTTACTGCTGCGGACACGAATGAAATATGGTTGCGCCGTCGTGGTGGTGCCTGGCAGAATCACGCGGAAGCCGGCGTCATTCTGATTCAACGTATATAAGTCCTGGCTGATGAACTGGCTCAAGTCCAGCGTATGCACATTGACGCTGCTGTCTACAGCAACCGCATTGTTAACGTTGTCTGAGATCGCGAGGATATCTCCATTCGCATCCAGCAGTTCAACGATGCTGTCCAGCGCCTGTGTCGTCCGGTCAATGTCGATCCAGACACCGGTCCCCGGCGTGCCGGTGAAGCTGTAGATGTCGGCATCGTCCGTTGAATCGACAGACCCGTGAATTTCAAAACCCAGGCGCAGATTCTCATCGCCAGATTTTTCATTCCGCGCCAGCAACCCGAGTTGTTCAGCCTTGTCAATGGTCCCGTTCGTGTCCGCAGAGAATCGATCGCCCAATTCCTGCTCGACAAAGGCCGCCACGTTGCGGTCATGGGCGTATTCATCAATGCGAATGCCCTTCCAATCGCCGGCAACACCGACGGATGCACCATCGTTGTTCGTGTCCCGCAGCGGCAAACCATTGGGATCGAAGCCTGCTCCCACGGTGTCATCTTTCAGCGATGTCAGAATCACCGGCTGGCCGGGCTGACCAATGATCTGCAGAGTACCACCGATGCGATCATCAATATCCAGTGCATAGCCGTTGACGGTAAACCCAGCCGCCGCGTTGGTATCATCCAGCTTGATCACCAGGCTTTCAGTCGATTTGCTTTCCAGCCGAATTCCGCCGTAGTGATGGAAATCGGGAATATAGATTTCATCCAGCACGATATGCACAATGTCCGTGTCGTCCCAGACGCTCTGCGTTGTGACCGTTTCACCGCGGACACGCATCCCGTTGAGCGTATTGCCGCTAAAGCGGTTGTTACGAACGAATGGTCCCTGATTGTCGCCGTATCCCAGTTCCCGATCCGCCAGACCTGTTTGACGACCCTGATCCGTGATTAGCTGAAAGTTCAAAGCTGCGGCGTTGATATTAATGCCTGGGCCAATATTCGTTCTGAACACATTGTTGAGAATCACCGGCTGTGCGCCACGGACAAAAATTGTGCCGGGGCTGTTGGAAAATCTTCCGGATCGGTCAGAGGTGGATGTTCCCCCGACTCCGGAAGCATTACTTTCAAACACCGTATTGCTGATACGGACATCTGCCTGATGGATTTCGACGGCGTTGAAACCCGCGAAATTGCTTCCCACCGGAATCACACCGCCTGCAAAGTTAATGAGTGCGCGATCGATACTGCCCGAACCCAGATGCCCGATATAGATGCCGCCCCAGTTTCCGGGCGATGGCTGACTTCTGCCGGTGCGTTATCGTCGTTGTTTGTGTCAAACGTCCCGCCGGCACCGTATCTGTCATCCAGACGGCTGGTGAATACCACCGGCCGACCGGATTCGCCTTCGGCAATAAACTGCGCACCCATTTCTGCTTCGATGCGAGATCCTTCCAGTTTCACGATCGTGCCGGCATCGATGCTCAGCCTTGCATCGAGTCGCGCTCGGTCGCGCTGCGTGACGGGAGTCAAGGTGCGTCCCAAACTGGTGCCGTTGTCGGTGAATGTGGTTGTGGACTTGTCGAGCTTCGCAACCAGCGTATATGGCCCCACTCCACCGCCTGTGCTGCGATAAACACGCCGTCCGGTGTAAGCGCCAGTCGCAGAGGGTAGTCCGTTGAGTTCGATCGATCCCGCAGAAATCGTTGTCAGAGATACAGTGGCAATTGAAGCCGGGCCTTCAAAGCCATTCTCATCCGTCAGGACCATGCGATAGTTGTACAGGCCCGCTGCGAGAGTTCCACCTGTCCTTGCAGTCAACGTCACCAGATTTACGGCAGGTGGTGTCTGATCCAGAACTGGGCCGCCTGGTGTACCCTGAATCTGAAGATTCTGGGCGATCACATGGGTGATATCGGTGTCATTGAAGCGAGCTGAAACTGTCAGTTTTTGAGTCGTGCTACCCGCCGCCGTGTTGACGCGGACGAACACTGCGTTGTTGGAATTGTTCAGCAGGACATTGCCGTGAAAATCCGGACCGACACGATTGTAATCGCTTGTAAACCCCGTCGCTCCACCTTGAAATCTTGGCGCATGAAAGGTCAATTCTTCAAAGCTGTCCGGGTTCGCTGAGATTGCCGAATCCTGTGAATTGATGATCCGATTGAACATGATTGTCGGCTGAGAACCATCAATATAAATCGGGTTGATCGTCTGCAATACGGAATCAACCGTGACATTGCCTCCGCCCCAGCGCATATCTGCATTCGACACGTAATTCAGGAAGATGCCTTCGCTCTGGTAGTTGAATCGTGCCTGAGTCCGATCGACCGTCTCACGAAACGCCACGCCGCCCCAGTCTCCGGGCTGAGCCGCGGTCGGACTGGGGGTCGTATCTGTACCGATCGATTCATCTGTCCATGAAGTAAAGGTCACTTTGCGAAACGGAGTACCCAGAACCTGCAACGCACCGCCACTGCGATCGACACCCGTGGATGAACTGCCAACGCCGATCAGGGCTTTGCGAAGTTTGATCACCGCGCCGCCATCGATCATCAGGGTCGTGCCCTTCGGAACTTCCAGCGAGCTGCCGTCCTGCAGCGGGGTAGCGGCAGTCGATGAATCAACACCAATCTGGTACGGCCTGGTATCTGCGGTCGTCGCAATATTTGAGTCAGCTCCGCCATTGCCAACAACGCGAATGATCTTGCCGGTAATTCCGGCGTTGGCTGCCGCGGTGGCAACCGCAGTCGCTTCATTGATCCGCCCAAATGGCATTGCTTCTGAACCGTTCGCTCCAGCCTGGCTGGCAATCGCCCCGGCGGTATGAGCCGCCAGAACCGTGGCATTGACTGCGCGTTGTACGGTCAATGTACGCGTTCCGGCATTGATCGCGGTGATCCGCATCTGTTCGTTATCAATGCGAATCACGTTGTTGACTGCAAATGGCGACACGCTCTGCACGACAACCTGAGTCGTTGCGGCGGATGCAGCAGGCGAATGACAGCGTACTGATCGCTTCCTTATTCACGAACAATGTATTCGCCGCAGTCGCCGTTTTAAACCAGAAGTTGTAAACCCCGCCGGCTTTTCCGTCGGCATCGCCGTCAAAGCGCGTTCCCGTGGTATCGACCAGTGTTGTCGTCTCCGCCAGACGGAAATCCATGCGAAGCTGATAGCTGCCCTGTGACGTACCGCCAAGTCCGGTCCCGGAAATGGTGGGATCGTAAACCTCATTCCCTGTTGACGAGATACCCACGAAATAGGTTCCTGCACCCAGAGCTACCTGCAGGAAGGAATCAGAACTGAAATAGTCATCATTCTGCGCAAGCATTTCGCGCGAGCCATCGGGGTTCTGACGAAACAAGCGGATGACGCTGTCCAGACGACTCGCGTTCGCCAGACGTTCCGCAATCACTTCCGTGGTGAACACACCCGTCTTGCCAGCGCCTACGATGAACTGGTAGAGATCGACGTCAACACTGTCCGGACGGTACCGATACTGCCCGTGGATCACGTCTGCATTTCCCGGAAACACTTGTTCAACATTGCCCACCGTGGCCAGAGGATTCGAGCCCTGAATCGTTTGCTCCGGCAGGTCGTAGGTGTGTCCCTGGCCCAGCAGGTGCCCGATTTCATGCATCGCCACCGAGAACCAATTCGCACCCGGTCCGTCATTCCAGACTTCTGCCTGATCCATGATCGCAACGCTGCCACCCGCCAAACCGGTGACTCCGCCAGGCCCGGTTGGGATCGTCGGGTCGAGTGCGCGCATGTCGCCGGTGACGATGGTCAAACCTAAAGCATCTGTTTCGCGGAAATCGATCCCCAGCAGGCTGCCGTAGAATTCAAAGACTTCCCGCGCCCGCTGCTTCTGAGCGGCAGTAATTACATTATTGAGAATGTTGCCGAGCGGATCTGTACCGTAGACGACCTTAAAATTGTAATTGATCTGACTGGTGCCCGGCGTGCCGTCCGCACTGCCATTGATATGCGATTCCACTTCAATTTCGCGATGACCGGGATCTGTATTCGACCCTGGGAATGTGAATGCATACGGAAGCGGATCGACCGCTGAGTTGATGATATGACTGAGATTTCCGGTGTTACTGATCGTGCCCAGCGTCGTCGCTGTCGCGTAGCTGTCGCCGACATCAGCAAAATTAAACTGGCTTACCGGAGCCTCCGGCGTCAGGTTTGCATTACCAATCCTCAGGCGAAAGGTGCCTGGACCAGACCCGGCCAATGCGGCCAGATCGGATGCGAACGTCAGCGTCGATGTATTTGTTGCCGGATTGTAAACCACAGTCGTTGGGTTGTAGGTGATATCATCCAGATTCGTGACTGTCTCGTTTGTAAAGATCAACTGATAAAATGCCGCGTTGTTCGCCGACGCTGTGTTCAACGTGTCCGAATTAAAATACACCACCACCTGATTTCGCGCCTGAGTCACGGTGCCGTTGGCATTGACCGTCACTGGCTGCGGATCAACCGCTAAGACCTGGGCACCAAGATCCAGCTCAAAGTTGAATGTTGACGCGGTGACGGGAGTGTTGACGGTCCCACTGGTCGTCGTCACTGTCTCCAGCAGCGCATTCGGACCCGTTTCGTTTGTCACGATGCGATAGTGCTCGTCGATCAGGTTTTCACCAAACCGAAGGACGACTTCGTTGGGTGAACTTCCAGGACCGACATATCCGATTGTTACCGGAACATCGTTGCCATTGCCGAAGATACCGTCGAAGCCGGAGCGAAATACCTGAATGGAATTCGAACTGATGCTCGAAGGTGTGATTGTCGAACCAAGGCTGAATTGCAGCGTAAGTTCCTGCGGCGCGACAGTCCGAATCTCATTCTGCACCAGAAACTCGCCGACATTCGGTCGTACGGCCTGGAGCGTGGCTGCCAGAAGCGCTCGGATCTCCAGACCTTCTGAAGCTGATACTGCCTGCTTCCTGTTGATTCGGCGTTTTGTAATACTTGGAGACTGAAGACGATTGCGAACGGCGGTCAGCCAGGCGGAAATCAGCATTAAGACAATCCTGAGAAGGATACTGAAGTATCAGAGCGAAGCGATTGAACAAACACGGCAGGAGCATGAACTCTTGTGCAGAAGCTCCGAAGAATAGCTGAAAATGCAGCTTTTCTGAAAGGACTCTCTGCGCGCAATTCACCTCATTGTTTGAAAGACGGTGATTTTGAGCGGATCAAACACCTGAAAGTCTATAGAAATACTTGAAAATATGATCTGACGCAAACACTTAAACCCCGTCCGCCTGTCCAGACATTGCAATACGACCGATTCAGCAGGCGATATGCCCGTTGATGTCCTCCAGACGATTCCGAATCATGAATCTGCCAGCATCGGCCACATGGGAGATTTTATGTACACACCAGGCCCATTTCGTTCATTCGTTGCGCAGTGGTAGATTTCGCATTCGGGATGCGCAGCCACACACGCGTAAACAGTATCGGTAACGAGCAGCAGTCATCTGGCGAATTTTGCCGGTGTCTGGCATAATCGGCAGTTGTGAGCTAAATCGCGCCCACTCCCCTGTCAGCTCACGGCATCGCAACACATGAAGATGCTCATGCTACGTCCAAATTCGCTGTCACCGCAGTCCAGTGAGGTGAAGAGTGTTTTGTTTGAATCGCCTGATTGTCACGACGATTTTCGTGGTTCTATGTCCCGCGGCATTCAATGTGCCGCCGTCGTCAGCAGACGATGGATTAAAGCCACCTGTCCGAGAAGTCCGGATCGATCCGATCAGTCGCAATTTCATGGCTCCGGTGCTGGAGGATTTCTTTCGTCCAGATGAAGCAAACCTGAAGTATGAAGAGGTCTTCTTTCCCAATGAAACGAATGAAAGTCTGCGTGGCTGGTTCATTCCGGTTGTTGGAGCAAACAAGACCGTGCTGTTCTGCATGGGAAACACCGGCAATATCTCCGGCATGTTGTTGTATGCCAAATTGCTGACGGACGGTGGTGTCAATGTGATGCTGTTTGACTATCAGGGTTTTGGAGGCAGCACGGGAATCGCGACAGCGTTGTCACTGCTCGGTGACACACTCAGCGCGTTTGATTATCTGACCGGCACACGTGGAATTGCTGCGAAGGATATCGGCGTATTCGGCGTGTCGCTGGGTTCCCCCTTGGCCATCGCGGTGGCGGCCGACCGCAGTGCCGGAGCCGTGGCCGTCGAAGACATTCTGTTGCCGACTGCACAGATTGAAAGAATGAAGGATTTTCTTCCTGATGACTTTGCAACGCGCATGGCGTTGGGAGGTCTGCGAAAGGTCGTGCTGCCGAAGGTCGAACCATTGACCAACGTGCCGCGCCTGAAGTGTCCGCTCTTTTTGCTGCACGGTGAACATGACTGGCTGCTGCCGCCGTCCGGTTCAGTCGAAGTTGCAGGAATTGCCAAAGTGCCAACTCGGGTCTGGATCATGCAGGGTGCGGGACACGCTCCTGAAACACTCGAAGTGAATGAGCTGGAATACGCGAGTCAGATCCAGCGGTTCTTTCATGAAGCATTACATGGAAGCATGTCGGAACCAGCTGTCAGGATGACGTCCAGAAAACGGCGAACAATGGACGGCAACCGTGACGGTTGACACCGATCAGACGGCGGCATGGCAGATCGCTGTCGGTTCCGCCGACGGAAAGTTTCGATTCGCACGCCGTCATGCGGAAGGAAAATTCCACCTCGACGTGCGGGCACCGTTTGAACCCGCTTGTGTGTCCGCGATTGCGTTTGAAAACTTTCGGGCTCAGCCGGATGGCGCCTGGACTCCGAAACTGTCTGATCTTTCTCGGTCGCTGGCGAGGTTTCGCAGTCTGCAACAAGGGATTGCCCGAAATTGTCGGTGGCAGCCGGGAGTGGTGACGTCCAATGGGCGTTCATTTCCGATCCAATGCCGCGCACCGCAGGACTGGGATTGGCTGCAGCAGCAACTCGCGCCGTCGGAATCCATTCACCCTGGCGTACGACCGCGTTATGCACGAGAGATCGCGCAATTCTACTGTCGGCTTTCCAGAATCGATCAGGAGGCCTGCCTGCCAATCGTGGATTCCATGCTCCAGTACATGCCGGACGATCCTGAAAAATACTATCAACTTGACAATGCGGGATTTCAGCTCAAGCTGGAAGACCCAGCCATCGCTCACTGTCTGACGTGCCTCGCACGTCAACAGTTTTGTGACGGCAAGCTGAACGATGCTTCTGCCACACTTCGCCGTGCTGTCCAGGTCGCACATCCCAAAAGTCCGCTCAAGGCAGCCAATATCGATGCCCTCACAGCCGACTCGGATTTCGATGTGATTATCGGACTCAGGAAGTAGTTGATATCCTGCGTGACGCATTCCTTACGCCACTCGACTCAGAGAGTCAGGCGACTTCTCTCCCACCCCAAGGAGCCGGATCATGCCCCGTTCACTTGTCGCCAGTCATTTACTCTTCCTGCTCGCCGCGATCTGTTCCGACGCATTTGCCGACGACGGTTTTCAGCCGCCTGAATTCCGTCCTCTCTGGCGCGAGGGAGTTCCGCAGGCGACGGGCGATGCCGACGCTGACAAACCGGGCGTCTGGGTTTATCCGGCCGGGGAGAACGCCAACGGAGCTGCCATTGTGATTTGTCCCGGCGGCGGTTATGCGATTCATGCCACCGACCACGAAGGAGTTCAGCCTGCAAAGTATTTCAACAGCATCGGCGTAACGGCATTTGTCCTGAGGTATCGATTGTCACCGTATCGACATCCTGTACCGCTCATGGATGCTCAGCGGGCTCTGCGATTTGTGCGTGCCCACGCGGACGAATTCAAAATCGATAAGCATCGGGTCGGTATCATGGGCTTCTCTGCCGGCGGCCATTTGACATCGACTTCCGTGACGCATTTTGATGGCGGTGATGTAAATGCTGCAGACGTGATCGACAGAGAAAGCAGTCGTCCGGACTTTGGAATTCTTGGCTACCCTGTCGTCAGCCTCACCTCGGATTTTGCCCATCGCGGGTCGGGCAGCAATCTTCTGGGAAAAGACCCGACAGACGAGCAGTTGAAATCACTCTCGAATGAACTCAACGTCACGGCCGAAACACCGCCACTGTTTCTGTTTCATACATCTGAAGACACCGGTGTGCCCGCCGAGAACAGCGTGAGTATGTATCTGGCCTGCCGCAAAGCCGGTGTCCCTGCAGAGTTGCATGTCTATCAGCAGGGACCGCATGGCGTCGGCCTTGCCAATGAACACCCTGCGTTGTCTCAATGGATTACATCCGCAGGAACATGGCTGCGACAGAACAGCTTGCTGGTCTCGGGAACACGTCAGGCCATTCAGGGCGAAGTGAAACTCCATAACGAACCAATGAAATGGGGCACCATCGCGTTCAAACCGCGGGACTCAAACGCTCCAGTAGCGTGGGCGATGGTTTCAAAAGGAAAATTCAACATACCCGCGACCGCCGGAACGGTTCCGGGAGTCTGCGACGTCATTGTGACCAATATGGGTGCCGTTGCCCCCGGACCAACAACGGACGACGCTCACGCGGTCGGACACGGTCTCGTATATCAGGTCAACGACGGGCCCAACAGCCTGGAACTGGATTTGACTGACAAGAACTGAGTACGACGCATACACCAGTATGTTACGTGCTGTTGAGTTCGAGTGTGTTTGGACTCTCTCGCATTCGCAACGGCGGGCCCGCCAAACACATTTCCGCCTGGCGATAACGCGGACTGATCGCACTGAATAATTCTTTTAAAGCCCGTGCCTGCGGTTTACGGTCGAGTCTCGCCTTGAATCGTGGTAGAATTCTTGTCCCACCTTTGAATCACGGGGCAAATTCTTTCCCACCACCGAAATCCGAG
This sequence comes from Planctomycetaceae bacterium, assembly GCA_037719765.1. Taxonomy (GTDB): domain Bacteria; phylum Planctomycetota; class Planctomycetia; order Planctomycetales; family Planctomycetaceae; genus SXXK01. Next base: position 1,479 of record JBBJME010000054.1, on the reverse strand, counting down.
CCGCCGACATGACTTGCCGATTTCCGATCTCATTGAGCCTTCGCACGAACCGGCATCGAGTTTGCCTTTCATCTGCTGGTCTGTTGGGCCGTTTGTGGTTTGCGACGGGCGCGGTGTTTGTGACGTGCAATGCCAGTTTTATGCAGGCGGAGACTCCCGACGAATTCTTTGAATCGCGGATTCGCCCCTTGCTGCTGGATCGCTGTTATTCGTGTCATTCGACGGATTCCGGAAAGACCAGCGGAGGGCTCGCTCTGGATACGCGTAAAGGCTGGAGAACGGGTGGTGACAGTGGGCCGGCAATTGTCCCTGGCCAGGCCGACGAAAGTCTTTTGATCCGTGCCGTGCGACATGCCGACGGAGTCTCCGCGATGCCACCGGAAGAAAAGAAAAGTCGCCTCACAGAAAGTGAAATTCAGGATCTCGTCGTATGGATCAATGGCGGCGCGCATGATCCGCGCACGACCGCCAGTCGAATTGGTGGAATGACCGCGGAGGCGGCTCGCCAGTGGTGGTCACTACAGCCAGTAAGAGATCTGCAGCCGCCGGAATCATCGGATGTCGACTGGTCCGTTCATGGAATCGACAAGTTTGTGCGTGCGGCCCGACTGTCAAAACAACTGGTGCCGAATCCCGTCGCTGATCGACGCACTCTATTACGCCGTGCCACTTTTGATCTGACTGGTCTGCCACCGACGCTGGAGGAGATTCAAAATTTTCTGGTCGATGAATCGGAAGACGCGTGGGCACGCGTGATCGATCGTCTGTTGGCATCACCTGCCTATGGAGAACGCTGGGGCAGGCACTGGCTGGATGTTGCTCGCTATGCCGACACCGCGGGAGATGGAGCCGACTATCCTGTTCGCGAAGCCTGGAAATATCGAAACTGGGTGATCAGCGCGTTCAATCGCAATCTGCCTTATGATCAATTCCTGAAGCAACAAATTGCTGGTGACATTCTGGCGGCGGAAGGTCCGGCTGAAGAGTACGCAGATCGAATCACCGCTACTGGATTTCTGGCGATTGGAAAACGGTACGGTTATCGTCCGTCGCCTGACTATCAGTACCTGGATTTCGCTGATGTGATCGACACCACAGGACGTGCGGTGCTGGGGCTTTCGATCGGATGTGCTCGCTGTCATGATCACAAATATGACCCCGTAACGGCGCAGGATTACTACGCGATCTATGGGATTCTGCAGAGCACTCAATGGGCGTTTCCGGGAGGCGAGGAATCCAAACGTCCTTCCGGATTTCCTGCCCTGATTCCACATGAAGAAGCTGTTCGCCGCGATCAGGCTCGAGCGGCACGTCTGAAAGATCTGGAACAGCGAATGGCTTCGTTGAGAAACGAAAAGGCGACACTCGATGGTAGTCTGTTCGCTGGTGGAGTCGATCTGGATTTTGAAATGCAAACCGATGGAAAGCCGCCTGCTGCTCCCTGGTTTTCCGCAGGTCCGAATCGCATCCTTGCTGAAG
>JBBJME010000053.1:0-35217 GCA_037719765.1 Planctomycetaceae bacterium | reverse complement strand
TACACCGGCCCCAAGACTACCGACCCTGGCAAGAATGGATTCCCCGGACGCTTACTCTGATGCGAGAGGACTTCAATCGGTCCTGGACGTACACGTCCGGGACATGGGCTGGCAAGTTTCTGCGTGAGTGGTGTGTGCGAGCGAACCGTTCGAAGATCGAACCGATGAAGAAGCAGGGGAAGACACTGTTGAAACACGAATCCCTGCTGCTCAACTGGTTCGATTCTAAAGGCCTGTCTTCAGGAATTGTGGAAGGCTTCAACAACAAAGCGAAACTGACCATGAGAAAAGCCTATGGCTTTAAGCCGTTTGAAAACATCCAAATCGCCCTGTTTCAACAGCTCGGAAAACTTCCGGAACCAGAATCTACCACAGATTCTGCTGACGAGGAAAAAAACGGCATTGCGTGTGGAACTGCTCGGTCCGATGATTGCATCCTTCGGATTGCCGAGTTTCACATTGGAGTTATCGCCGATAGCATGATCCTCAATTCGATCGAAAGGCACGTTCCAAATCTTGAGAGTTCGCTATACGCGCAGAGGCGAGTCCCGATAGTACTCCCAAACTCCAGAGAATCGGCAATCCAAAATCGTAGCTCATGAAAACCAGCAACAATGAGAAACATGCAATGACAATCAACATGCACCCGACCACTCCGGGAAACAACTGGTCGGGTCGCTCGAAGTAGAGCGACAGGCCGGTGCCGATTGCGGTCAGGAATAAGATGACAAGACAAACGCCGCCGACCCAGCCGAATCGCAACGTCAGCAAAACATAAGCATTGTCAACCGTCTTGAACAGGTTTGCGGATTTAAATGTGCCCTCCATATTCGGGATCCGCAATGGAAATCCTGATGTCACGTTGCTCCCGTACCCGAATGGGCCAGCTTTGATCAGTGCCTCTGAGTAAATACTGACGACATGGAGCCGGGTTCGGCTGCTTGAAGAAACCACGCCCTCGCCGTCGATTTCGATTAGCCGTGGATTTTCCACGCCTCCGGTCCAGCGACTGAGTGCATCCGTGACTTCGTACGGATATGCCACGAACCCAGAAATGGCTAACGCCAGGGTCAGCCCCAATGGCCAACGGAGCATGCGAATTTTCAGTAACAGGATCAGACTTGCGGCCGCCAGAATCGTAAGTACCGGTGTCCTTGAGCCAGTGAATACGGTCCCTGCCAATGCGACGATTCCTGCAAGAATTGTCAATCCACGAGTTCGTCGCGACTCAAATGACTGCCACATGGTAACGAGCCACGGCATCAGAATCGCAATCATCATGCCCAGAAAGATTGGATGCATTGTTGGCCCAAATGCTCGCTTTAGGCCGAACCGTTGTTCAGATCTTCGAAACATCTCCTGAGGGCGATTTCCGAACAGCGTCTCAAACGGATTTACTTTGGTCATCGCTTCAATGCACGACATTGCCCCCAGCAGCAAGAGTAAACCGACGACCCACATGGCAATCCATTTAAGTGCGTGCCGATCTTTGATCGCGAATCGTCCCGCCACAAATGGCAATGCCCATTCGCCATATGATCGAAACGGCAACATAATTGTAAATCCGGTGGCAAAACTATCGGCGACTATGTGTACCAGATAGAACATCGCAATACAGCAGTCAAGCAGAGTCAGCGGCGAAAGTATCTTGCCCTGTGGATGGACTGCATAGCCGAACAACGTGATACCGGCAATGGCGGTTCGAATACTGATGGGCAACCCTCCAATGTCGATTTTGATCCCGACAGGAAAGGCAAAACTCAGCATCATCGCCGCACCCCGGGCGGCGGCCGGGCCTTTCCGGATCAGCAGATAGCGCCCGACGACGGCAATCAACACGACTGAGAGCACCCAGCCCTCAAAATTGCCAATCATGTTTCGTCTCCGGTTGTAAGTGAATTGCTGTGGACTCACCCGCACGAGTCTTTCCCGAACGATTACCATATAAGTTACAACGCCTGCTTCAATCGTCGATTGCCGGAGTCTTATTAGGCGCTATTTAGTCATATTTACAAAGAGACAGGGAATAATAGAAAACCGATGCCGAAAAGACGAGCGAACTAGCATGTCCGCACCACCGAACAGGCTATAGGAACAAAGGCGCACCATTCCTTGTTGTCGATTAAGAGACATTAGTTTTTTGAGAACGCTGCTTCTACAGCAAGTTCCTGCAACCGTACATGCATATTCAACCTGTAAATGGCAGGGAAATGATAATCCTCGACTACTTTTCGTTTTCACGGAAGGGCAAACTACTGCTCATGGATATGGAGAAAGCTGGAGATTCGTGCGATGTCAGCGAAGAAACAGCGAGAACGGATTGTCACAGCGAGTTAAATTCCTCAAGGTTTGGGCACGCTTTACAACTTGTCTACGAACCCTATTCCATCTTCCTTTGACATGCCCCATAACCATAAAGCCATAAAGCCATAGCCAGGATCGACAGACAACTCCTGAATAACTGCCATTCAAGAGTGGCGACCGCCAGACCTGTTCGAAGCTGTCCGTAACTTTGATTCCTGATCGTGCTCCGCTCCGCACAACAATTTTACTCGGCGTTCGATACCTTCCTCCTGTTCGGATCGCCCCCAGATGCCGCATCCACATCCAATGTCCAGTACCGTGTGCTGACTGGTAAAGAATCCAAGTTCCCGTTCCAACAGTAGCGAAAAGACGACTCGGCAGATGAAATTCGGATCGAAAAACCCTGGCGATCGAATCCGGACGTCGGAGTAAACTTTAAAGATCCTGAGTTCAATTCGAACAATCTCAATATAGGAAGAAAGCAAAGTAGAGTCGAAAACTCCTGTAGATCGACAGGTATATACAACTGTCTTACCCGTCCAACGCGACAATCTCAGAGTTCCTGATCCCTTGAGCAAGCCCGTTGACAGTGGACTCTCCCGATTCAAACTTTCCGGCAGAAATAGATTTCTCCTGCTTCTTTCCCAAGCCCAAATCGCAATGCTTCCTCGGAAGTTGCCAAATCTGACACACGAAACATTTCAACACGAAATCCGGCAGATCGAAGGCGATCAATGTAATCATTTCCGTAGCGGCGAACGTGATCTTCCTGCCCGAATTTTTCAAAACGCTCAAGTGGATCGGTCACTGCAGGATCTTCGTAGGTTACATCAACGGTAATCGGAACTAACAGCACGGCCCAGCCATCTGTTTTCAGTACCCTCCACAACTCGCGCATGGCTTTCATATCCTCTTGGACATGTTCCAGAACATGGCTGCAATAGATAACATCAAAAGATTCATCAGGATATTTGATCCCGGTTATGTCCATCTGCACCATCGCTCGCGGATCACTGAAGTCGGCTGTAAGGTAACCGCTTCCTATACGACGTCGAAGTTTCGGTGCCAGACATGGTTCAGGAGCAATATGCAGTACAGACTTCTTACGGGTATCGAAGAGGTTCGTTTTCTGCTCGGCAAACCGCCAGAAGAGGCGATGACGTTCCAGCGATCCGCAGCACGGACAGCGTGAATCCGGACGAGGCGGATTTCCGTATGGTCGAAACATGCGAAACGATCTTTGACAGATTTGGCAGTCCCGTCCGCTTCCGCGATAGGGTAGTGCTGTCACCCATCGAACTGAGTTCACTGCCCATCGAGGCAGAGTGGCAAGCGAGTTACGGTACTTAAGAGTAAACATGATTAGCAGCCTTTGAATTACGGCACTCATTGATGGGCGTTCGGCCCCGAGGCAAATCTATTTTGTTTTTTGCGACCAGAGAATTGTTTAGCGGAAAATGCTGCGTTGAGGATCCAGAAACCTATTTACCAGGCCTGGTCTGCACAATCGCTCCCATATAAGCCACTGAACCAGGATCGCCGTCGGACTTCCCAGGACAGGGGTACGCGACAGTTGCTTGACAACAATATCCGTCAGGATGTCAGGCGCGTCGCCAGACGGCTTAAGATTTACTATCTCAAACCGTGAGTTTTCCAGCAGCACTCGCGACACGAACTTGGTAAACCGGTAGTAGTCGTGCGGAGCCTCGTGCAACAAATAAGGGAATGGAGTGTTCAGCAGGCAGATACCGCTTGGTCGAACAATTCTAGCTATTCCTTTGCACATCTGCTGTGGTTTCGGAATGTGTTCCTGATACAGGCGTGCGGTAAGATCGGTAATCAATCTGGACCCGATTGAAAAACACCGGGAATCTCGATTTCCACTCGGGCGGCCGTTGTGCATTACAAACTTGCTGGGGGACCATTTATCCTGATTCTTCATGTTCAATTCTTCTATCTTCTTTTATACATAAAAAAATCAGCAAACGATCCAGTCGTGTAGTCACCTTTATACGGATATTCGTTTGGGATATGAGCCATCAGTTTCCAGTCAGATACATTCGTGTCGATCCATTGCGTGAACTTCCGGTGCCTTACATGTGTATTCTCAAAGCCTGCATTTTTGTCGCTATCGCTTGAGTATATAACTACATATCGAGTCGCTGACGCGAAAAGAGAACGCATATACTGTTCATAGACGTCGTCTTCCAGTAAGTGGTAGATCACATCCAGTGACATAGCCAGTTCCGCCGTTTCTTGGTGATAGTCCCGAATCTGCTTGAACGTCTTGCTGTTATCAGCAGAGAATTTCTTCTTACATACGGCAATGATCGTATCACTCACGTCGATCCCCAGATATTCCGGATACGTTGCGAGAACCAATTGGTTTCCGTCCCCGCATCCGAATTCAATCACGGTTCTCACGTCGTGTGCTGCAACAAATTCATTCAGAATTCGGGCCTTGAATTCTGCAAATCTACTGTAAGAACCAGTACCGGAATCCCCACCCGACGCATAGCGGGTTTCCCAGTATTTTTCTGACCCCGGAAAGGGCTCTGTCTTTTTCTGACTACCTGTGACCGTCCGATATATCTGCCTGACAAAATTGCCAACAAGCGGCATTCGCTTTAGTTTCTGTTTGATAGACACGACTGAGTTTCTCCGGAAGTCTCAACTGGGCGTTGCAGCCACTTCAGATTTTAGATTTGTGTTTTATCTGCAAATTAGAAAAAGTTTAAACACGTCTGGCAGTCAAGTCATGGACTTTTTGCGACGTATTGCCCACTGTTTGTCATTGTCGCCGCCATAGATAAGTTCAAACGGCGACGCATCCAAAAACTCGCAAATCGCTTTGCAGACGCCGTGATGGTGATGTGAAGGATCTGTTTGCCAGTCGTCACCCGAGATCACACCATCGAATTTGACTTTGTGTTGCAGGATCTGCAACTCTTTCTGCGTGTGCTCGTATTCATGCGAGGTATCAACATAGACCCAGTCAAAGTAGCGATCGGGTAGACCTGTAAGGAACTCAAGGTCATCGCTGATGTTCAGAACGCAAATTCCGTCAACAAGTTGCTTCGCGTAGCACTTTATGATGCCGCGGACAGCGTCGGTTGTTGATTGATTTCCGCCAGCCCAGACCCATTCACTACTCAACAGATACCACGGATCAACCAGATGCAGCCGCTGAGGCCTGGTTACGTCCAGCAAAAGCTGAGTAAAGTAGCCTTTGTGTACACCGAGCTCCGCACCGATGCCGCCCTTGGGAATGATCTGATCTACAAACGCTCGTCGAATCTGATTCTTGCGAACTTCGTGTAATTTGCTCAGCGTATTGCTTCGCTTAAGTAGACGAATCCATAAAGGTCGACGATTTACGACATGGCCATACATCAAATTCACCTTTCCGATTCACCACGATGAAATATCTCACAATCGCGACCAGCGTTCGCCATTTGAATTCATTTAATTCGCAAAATTGTTCTGCGCGGCATCTGCGGAGTGCATTCTGAACATCACCGACCTCAAACCCCAGGGAATTCTCAGGGATTCCCACGACTGCCTCTCAATCAAGACTCGACAATATCGATTGGAGAAGTTATCCCAGTGAGTGGTCGGGCCTCCCAAGCAGGACTCCTAAAGGATGAAATCCAAAAAACCTCTTCACACTGAGCGAGGAAGCGATGTTCATCCCAAGAAGTGCCAAGCTGGATGAAACAGCGGCACCGGTTAGGCCGAACTGACTTGTCAGCGCCCAACCGCTCACAACGGCAATCCCGCCGGAAAAAAGGACTGCATTTCTCATCGAACTTTCGTGGCTGGACATTGTCAATACAAAGCTACTGGCACCACAAAGTATTGTCACGAATTGTCCAATGGCAGAAATCTGCAAAAGATAAGCTCCTTCGCTGGCCTTACTGGAGAAAATCTTCAGCACGAGGTGCGGTGTAAACAGCATGGGCATTAGCATAGGTGCCGAAAGGATAACTCCGGTGAACGTCGCTTTACGAAGCGCTTGCCGGATTGCATGGATATCATTGCGTTTCCACGCTTCCGCAATAACCGGTGCCGCGTCCTGCGTGGCTGCCACCAAGGCGACGGTCGAAACCATCGCAATCCGCTGCGACAGCACCAGTTGTGCGACCTCCACCGATGTGCAATATCGACCTGCGAAGAATTGCCCGACTAGTTTCGACAGCGTTTCAACCATCACCATTACCCAGACTGGCCCAGCTGAGCGGAAGATCGTTTCCCACGAGATGCTTCCGCTTCCGCGTTTGGCAATCAGCCGACAAAACAGCAACCCCAGCAGCATGGTGATGACCGCTGCCATGCTATAATAGAATCCGGATTGTGTTCCATCCTGTGGGCGAAAAACCAGCAATGTCAGGCAAAACAACAGACCGGCAGAGATGTTCAAGATGAACACCGAAGCATTGATGCGCCGCCATCCCTGCAGGCATCTGGATATGACCAGAATCAGGGCGAGTGCGGTGATCGCAGGGCTGAATTGCCGGAGCGGCTCTGCAAACTCAGGCTTTTTGAATACGATCGATGCGATGGGTTTTGCAAACACGTAGAAGCCAGCGGCCACAATCGAAGAAAACACCGAGACAAGACCGAATGCCTTGAAAAAAACGGAATTTGCTTCCCCCCACGATTCTGTAGCAGCGGCTGCGGCGGTTTGTCGCAACACGACCAGCTCCACCCCACAACCGCAGCAGGCGGCGGCGAAGACGATGGTCGAATATCCAAGCAGAAACAATCCAGCTTCCTGGTCACCCACAATGCGGAACAGCAGATAGGTCATCACCATTGTAACGCCGCTGCCAGTCAAACGCACAATAAACGCTGCAATTGCACTACCGCTTTTGTTCCTGGAAAATGCGAATGCGCTGACAAGTCGAAGAAACATGCTTATTCACCGCTCCATTGATTTCGTTCGGTCAGACAGTCTGCGTCGCTGTCTTGTCTTGAATTGTGCAGTGAATGCAAGTTATTTATTGCAAGAATCTCCTTGAGCCGCTGCTCTTCCCGTGCCAGTGAGAAATAATCTCGTGCACGTTTGAAACCATTGTTTCCCATCGTGCTTCGGAGACTTGGATCCTGTGACAGTCGGAATAGAGCCGCAGCATGAGCTTTAATGTCGCCCGGATCGAACAGGATTCCCGTCTCACCGTGCAGAACGGTCTCACAGACTCCGCCATTGCGGCCCGTGACGACGGGTATTCCAGCAGCCATGGCTTCAACAATACTCACACCATAGGCTTCCTCCTGACCGGTTTGTGGCGATCTCTGGTTGTGTGCTGTGAAAATGTCCGTCATCGCCATTAACTCACTGGCTCTTGCAGCCGAGACAGCACCGAGCATTTCAACGAACTGCGACAGACCGAGCCGTCGCACTTCATTCTCGCATGCTTTCTTTTGCACGCCATCGCCAGCAATGACCAACTGACCTTTCATGCCCAGCTCTCTCGCACGCGCAAACGCTCGAACCGTTTCAACAGGACCCTTGACGTCAGTCAAACGGCCCAGATACAGAACCGACACTTCATCACGCTTCAAATCTGCTGTTTGTGGACAAGTCGGCGGAACTGGAACACCGATATACTTGAGCACTATTCGACTTTTCGGAATTCCGATTTCCTTCAGCCTATCTGACGTGGACTCAGAATTTGCGATGAAGGTCACCCGTTTTGACAGTTCAAGCACTCGGTTTACATAAGACTTACTATGATCGCATAGAAAAGGAAATCGTTCGTTCCTCTTCTTCCATGTGACATCAAACCCGTGACAATGTACGAAGACAGGATTTCGGCAACGGTGAATGGCGTTTGCAATGCACACTGCCACCGTAACGTAGTGGACAAGCACACGTGTCTCCTTGTCCAGCGTCTTCAGGACACGAGACATTTCTCTGTCGATCCATCGTCGCAAAAGGCCAGCAGCCATTCTTGACGGCAAACGTGACAAAAAGCTGGGCAAAAGAAACCGCTCGCCGACGCCAACCACGGGAAAGACATCGCGTTTTCGCCGCAGGAAATAGACGGTTTCTACATTTGGACGGAGCATATTTGTCATCCGCTCCATCCAGACCTCGGAATAACTCGGTCGCTGATAGCTGACGACCAGCGTCTTCGGCTCAGACATCGCTATTCCCGCTGCGTTCACTGAATTCATTTTCGACAGACTTAGCTTTGCACTCATGTCGATCAATCCGTCAAATGCACGAGTACTTTTGTCCCAGATGCATCGTTTGCCAATGAGGTGCCTGCGGCGATGGCCACCCAAATTGAGGCGCCGACAGTATATGTCCCGGTCGATAATGCGACTTCCGAGATTTGTTGAATCAGTATCGCAGCAAAAAATGCGAGCGTCAGATACGAATAATCCTGCCGGCGACCTGACGCGATGAGATGCCAGATGTTGCCGAAAAGAGCGACGACAGCCATCAGACCGATCAAGCCCGCTTCGTGCAGAATGGCCCAATAATAGCTGTGCACTGAAAGCCGAAACGTAACTCCTCTGATTCTGCGTACCCATGACTCATGGGAATACAACCCAACTCCTACCCATGGTGACCTGTGGAATTCATCTGCTGCGATCCGCCAATAATTGGCTCGACCGGTGTCGAGCGGTTTTCCAATTGTCTGCTGTGAGAGCTGACTCAGCCGTTGAGCAAATTCCGACTCCGTCCATGCCACATAACCCAGAATTGTCGTGAGGCAAAAACCGATCACCATGGGAAAAGCTGCAAGTCGAACGGATTTCTGCAATCGCCATTGTGTTTGAATCAGAAAGAACACCGCAAACAGCACCAGGCATAGCCACGCACCGCGCGACTGGGAAATCAATGTCGCGGCTATTCCGGGCAGGACGATCATGTTGGATATCCAGATATTCTTATTGCTAATGTAAAATAACCAGCCATAGAAAACACCCACAACCCCCATAATTCCAAGTATGTTGGAGTGGAAGTTTTCCACGACCAGCCCATTTGCCTGATCCCCTGTCAGTTTTCTGAATGTGAGATAGCATAGGACGCCTGCGAAGGCCGCAGAGACAGTCAATTGAAGGGATTTAGACTTCCAATCCTGCAAATAGCTAAACAAAAACGCGCAAGGGATAAGGCTGAATCGCCCCATCACTTTTAAGAAATCTACATTCATGATCAACATAAGATTGCCTTCATAGGCAAGTACACAACCACCGTAAACGATACTCGCAATCAGTGATGTCGCCAGAAATCTGCCAACGGAAATCGGAAGGAGATCGTTCAGGAGTACTTGCCGCACGAGAGACACCACAAAGCATCCCACGATGACGGGGATCAACAACTGCAGTAGCTGAGGCGATTGTTGAACAGCAAAGTTCAATCCCGACAGAGCAATTGTGGCTACGAGTATTGTGTTCAGAATATGCACAATGACACCAAGAAGATTTGCAGCGCATTAACGAAATGAGCTGAGCTTAGGTTGTTGGCTTCCACACAGAAGTTCGCTGGCCACATAGGACTCGAGCCACCGCCATGCATGCGGCGAAGTGGATGTATGAAAAGTAATAGCAGAAATACGGCAACTTCCAGCGAACACCATGTTTCTCCATATAAAATCCGATGGTGGCTAAGATCAGCCACAACAGCTCCAGCGCTAGGATCATCCTTGCACCGATTTGTCCCTCCATCAACGGGACCACCATCATCAGATTTGCAATAGCCGCGACAGGAACAGTCATCCATCGTAAAAACCGACTCGACATCACATGAAATCCGTACAAACCGCAGCGGTTCGGCAGGAAGATCTGCGGATAACACGTAACAGAGTAAAGCGCTCGGGAGACTGTCCGAATGCGGCGTGCAAAATCTGCGGACGTCGGCAGGTCATAAGGTTCTCGTGATTCCGCTTTGTCAACATACACCACTCGGTATCCGTGAAGCACCGTATGAAACGCAATGGCCCCATCCTGCGTGGCCCCGGCTGGAATGGATGAGGGATATAAAGCTTTCCACATGGCGAACACACCGCCCTGAACGTATGTCATAGATGTAAAACGCGCCTGCATCAGCTTTATGGCATGCTCATATCGGTAAAACAGTCCTTGCCCTGATCCCGCTCCGGCGCCCGAAGATGAGAGATGAATCTCTTTTCCGCACGCGACGCCGACACCCTCTTCCAATAGTGTCTCGACAAGCAGCCGGAGGGCATCATTCGCGAGTTCAGCGTCGGCATCGGAAAACATGAGCACCCCACCGGGAAGATTCGGCAGTGCGTTGCGGATGGCGGCTTCTTTGCCACGGCGTTCCGATTGCAGCCAGATGTTGATCGGGAATCGATACCCACGATTAATCGACCGCTGGATGATATCCTCGGTTTCGTCAGAGCATCCATCCAGTACAAAATTAATGGTCACCTTTCCGATGTAATCAATTTGAGCAAGGTTTGCCAGTTTCGTTTCCACCAGACTCGCAGCATTGTGCATCGCAAGCACGATCGAAACTTCGGGCCAGGTTCGATCGCTGTTATGAAGAATCGTGGATGGCGTTTCACGACGAATATTCAGCGAGCACAACAACCACAGCAACAAAGGATATCCGGCATACGTATAAGCAATGATTCCAAATAGAATGATCGACAAGAGTAATAACATACCAATCGAATACTCCGTCATGGAGAAGTAAGTCAATGCACACGAAGCGATGATCATAAACAACTTACGGAAACCATACGATGACAGTCAATAACTTCCTTCTCGGAATATGACTGTCCGAATTGTCCGCAGAAGTATGAAGTAATCGAGCCACAGCGACCAATTGTGGACGTAGTAAGTATCAAGTCGGACGCGATCGTCGTAACTTGTGTTATTGCGTCCCGAGACTTGCCACAGTCCTGTCAAACCTGGTCGTACTCGCAAATACATCGGATAAAGCTCCTTGAACTTTTCCACTTCCTGAGATGTGTAAATGGGTCGAGGACCAACAAGACTCATGTCGCCCTTCAACACATTCCAAAGCTGCGGCAGCTCATCTAGACTTGTGCGACGCAGGAAGCGGCCTATTCCTGGAATGATCCGTGGATCATCCTTCAATTTCAGATCTCGATTCCATTCTGCCTGCGCCGCAGGATTGGAAGCAAGTTGCTCCTTCAGGATCTCATCCGCATTTACAACCATGGTGCGGATCTTCCATGCTCCGAACGTTTTGCCGGAACGACCAATTCTTCCGTGATGCTGATAAAAGACCGGTCCGGTAGACGCCACTCTGATCCACAACGCAATTACCAGCAGCACCGGGATGTTCATGAAAAGGAACAGAGCTGAGAGGGCAAGATCTGACAGTCGTTTCAGAATGCGCTGGAATGGAAACAACATCCTGTCGCGAATATGGACCCCGGCGAGGCCGGCCGCATCAAACGATTCAACCCACATGGTTGGCATGGAATGCTTCGAACTGACAACGATCAGGTTCGGGATGAGACTTCCTCGTGCAAGAATATGTCCTCTGTCTGCCTCCTCCATGTCAGCAACAGCCGCGATCGCCCAATGACACTTCTGAGCGCGGCAAATTCCGACAAGTTCGTCGGTCGTTCCAAGAAACTCGAAGTGCTGATCTTCTTTCTGTTTCCAATAGCTACTGGGATTGTCGTCCACGAAGCCCAGTGGTTTCAATCCACGCTGCGGCAGGCGTTGAAGAAACTGATAGACAGACTGTCCCTGCTGATTCATGCCGATAATTATGACGTTTTCTCCCCACCAGTTGAACTGCGATGCGAACTTACGAGTGCAGAAGCGGGCAGGCGGGGCAATTGCCACGGCCATCGGAAATGCCATCACGATTGTCAGCACTTCATTTCTGGTGACTATTCCAATCAGGCCATTCAGGGCAACGAGCAGCACAAACGAAATACAGATCGAAGATACCTGGCTTCGGAGTTCGCGGACCGGATTCATGCCGGACGCCGGAAACAATCCAAGGAATGTGCCCACGATCAAGTGACAAAGACAAACCGCAAACAAATTGTTCCAAAGACCGGAATAGTAGTGGGCACCAAAAAAGATGTACGTAATGAATGTAGCCACCAGGTACGATCCAGAAATCGCCAATAAGTCGGCAGCAACCAGCGGCATCGACGTCAACACGACCTGACGATAGCGGGAAACCGAATCGCCTCTGGTTGGCAAGCGCTCGGCCGTTTCAATGCCATCAACCATGCTCACACCGGGTACGACATTCGTCAGCGTCGAAATGGCGTCCGTCGAGATGAGCGGTTGTATCAGTTGCGACGAATTCGTCACAGAACAGTCCTTCAGCAAACCCAACTACTTGAGGAACTTAGTGGTCCCTTACCGTTTTCAGCCCACGATACGCATCCTTAAACTCAGGGAAATGAAAATCCATCGGCAATAGGCGAAATTTTCGCGTTTGGAATGCATCACCACTTATGACAGGTTGCTTGAGCCCGTTTTCTTCAAAAAAATGCCGAAAAATCCCGCATTTATCAAGATTTTACTGCTCATGGGTTCATGTGTCGAAGGCGATCTCATTTGTCTTCGGCCTTGCAGTTTGACTGGCATTCTGGCATTGCCGGACAGTCGAGGCGCCTCGGGTTGATGGGTGTGCTGCGTAGGCAAACTCACGAGAGTTTGGGGGAGCAGTGACCGCTTGCAGTTGCAAATCGGCCCGGCGCAAGTGTTCCGGAAGTGCGGCCTGTAGTGGACGTGCGGATTGCAGCCATTTTCGTTGACATGCCGATGCTGGCGGTTCATCGATTCATGCGGATTCTTGCGGTTGCAACTGATTTTCGCTTCACCGGATTCCGCTCCCAGGATTCTTGCCGTCCCAAATCTCTCGAAATCATGGCTCGCTTCGAGAGTTGCCGATGTCCTCGCCATTGATCATTAGAGAAACAGGAGTCTCTGCAATGTGGAACACGGTGGTTTCCAAAGGGCGTTTGAGTGCGTTCGCACTTTTCCTTTCCCTTTCAGGCTGTACAGCGCTCAGTGACTGCAAGTACGAAGTCGGGCAGAAAATCCGCACGAAACAGGCATGGCATGAATTCGATGGCTGCCATGACCAGTGCTTCACCTGTGACTACAGCAGTGGCTGGAAAGTCGGCTTCTATGACGTTGTCACAGGCGGCGAAGGTTGCCCGCCCGTAATCGCTCCGAAGAAATACTGGAAGCCGCCAGTCTTCGTTGAACACGACCCATCACGCCGCGATGATTGGTATTGTGGATTTCAGGACGGGGCGGCCTATGCGAAGTGCCAGCCGGATCACCACTATTTGCAGGCCTATTTGCCTCCACGAACCTGCTGTCCCGTCCAGGCCGCTTCTCATCCAGAAGTCTTTGAAGAGCCCACAGATTTTCCGCTGGAACATATTCACGGGGATCAGACCCCCGAGAACCCGGCGACGGACGCACTACCGCCGATCAACGGTCCTGCGAACGACCAGGTCGCTCCAGTACCGTCAGGCACGCCCGAAGTTCAGCAGCCTTCAGAGGAACCTACTCCTGCACCGGCACCCGCCGCCGCAGAGGACTACGAAAAAGATCCTGACCCTGCGAATACGAAACACGCCCCGTCGGGAAATGCTACGCTCCGTCAACGGCTCGTCAAACAGTATCAGGAGCAACAACAGCAGCAGGCCACCGCCGCACGCGAATCAATGCTGCGGCAATTGGTCCTGAATGCAACTCAGGCATCAGTTGACAACGGCTTTTGATGCCATGCCGCAACCCGGCATTCTCGATGAAATTCAAAACTCTGTACTGACCAGGTTTCAACTCCGGGGATGGCAGGACGGCCATTTTGGGAAGATTCCTGAACATCTCTCACGCGATCCAGTGTTAAAAGTTCCGCCGCTTCAGGTGGCACTGATTCAAGGATGGTACGAATGAACAACGATTCTCTCTCCAGCAAGCTGGCCTCATTTCTCGTCAGCAGCTTTGGAGCGATCACTCTGGTGTCCTCCGTCGGTTGCCATGCCATCACCGATGTGCATAAGTCCATTCCGGCCAGCAGACTGCCTTGCGAGCTTTGCACGGAACCACGCGAAGGTCGATCCGTGTTTCCCTTCACAGCTCTGGGACAGGAAAAGCCAAATGCCCACGTGATTGGTGCAGGCGACCAGCTGAGTATCTACGTGTTCGGTGTCATTCCGCCCGGCGTGGATGAGACGCCCGTCCTGCAACGAACGCAGCCCGTCAATCAGCGTTATTATCCACCAAATGGCAGCGTGATTGGTGCCAACATAGGCCTGCCTGTCGAAGTCGATCATACCGGCGGTGTGGAGTTGCCGCTGATTGGAAGAATTGAGTTAGCCGGACTGACACTCCCGGAAGCGACCGAAGTTGTCAAGAAGGCCTATCGTGAAAAACAGGTCACCAAGGAAGATACGGAACGCGTCCATGTGTCACTGATCACGGCCCGCGTGCATCGTATTGTCATCCTGCGAGAAGACACCCCATCGACGTCGGTCGCACTTGTTCAACCCGGAGTGATGGACCGGATCCATCGTGGCTCTGCGGACGTGGTTGACTTGCCTGTCTACGAGAATGACCTGCTCCATGCTCTTGCTGTCACCGGGGGGCTGCCGGGCACCGATGCCGCCCGAGAGATATGGATTTTCAAACGCAGCGGCCTTCAGGATCCTCACGCTATCTGTGCTGAAGAGCTGCAGGCCCGAACGGCTAACTTTGTCGAAGGCGAAGTCTGCGATAATCAGGTGATACGCATTCCTCTGACTGGTTGTCCAGGCGAAGGGTTGCCGTTCACACAGGCGGACGTTCAGCTTGGCAGCGGAGACGTCGTCTACGTACCGCGCCGCGAGGAATACTTCTACATTGGAGGTCTGCTCACTGGTGCCAAGATTCCGCTGCCTCGTGATGAGGACATTGATGTCATCGAAGCCATCGCACTGGCCAACGGTTCTGTCGGTGGCCCGCTGGGGCAGTCAGGACAGGCACTGTCGGCGGGTTCGCCTGGTCACATCGTGCGACCAACGCGAGTCATCATCCTGCGAGAAACACAGGACGGCCGCCAACTGCCAATCCGAGTCGATCTGGCCCGTGCGATGACGGATCAGAAGGAACGCATCCTGATCCAGCCGAATGACGTCGTAATGCTCCAGTTCAAACCGCATCAGGCAGTCGCCAACGGCGTATTGAACACATTCAATTTCAGTGTGTTGCTGGATCCTTCGCGACTGCGTTAAGAGTGATAACACAGCGGGACGCGGTGAATTCTTATAGAATTCATCGCGTCCTTCGCGTTTTGGTACTCCGACGAATTTCTTAGCGGCAGCTTGGATGAAGCCCGCTCGGTTCATCAAAGGTTCGCAATCCCTTTTCGTGACGCTGTGATCCGAGCTGCAGCATCATCGGCGCTCTTTTCAGCACGATCGGAGGAGTAGTATCCTCCATAGTACCCGCGACGTTCGAATCCTTCGCCGCTGCCGTAAGTGTTGACCACGCAGCCCAGCATTTTCGCGTTAGCGGCTCGCAGTGTCTCTACCGCCTCAGTCACCTGCTGCCGTGTGTCATTTGCGGAGCGCACAACAAGCAGCATGCCATCGGATTTCTGCGCTACGATAATCGGGTCGGACACGGCAAGGACCGGACCCACATCAATGACTACCAGTTGAAATCGTTCTCTCAATGCTGCCAGAATCCGATCAAAACTTTCGCCCTGCAGAAGTTCGGACGGATTTGTCACTCCGCCACCGGCGGTGATCAGCGTCAGGTTCGGGACTCCTGAAGGGACAGTGACATCATCAATGGTTGAGGTTTCTCTGAGTAATTCGGACAGCCCCATTGAATCCGGCACACCAAATCGCTTGTGAAACGTTGGTCTCCGCATATCCGCTTCGATAAGTACAACGCTCATGTCCAGTTTGGCAAATGCTGCAGCCAAATTCGCCAGAATCGTGGATTTACCGTCCTGTGGCAACGGGCTGCTGGCTGACAGGATTCTCAGCCGACCCTCGCGCACATCGCTCAGTAACAGTGTCCGGAGGATGCGGAAGGATTCGCCTTCCGGCGAGTTGTCTGGAACAATTGGAGTCTTTCCATCGGTTTTCATCCGCCCCACACGTATCAGAATTGGAATCCCGATGGCGCTATCAATCTCTTCCGAGGTCCGAAACCTGTCATCCTGCTGGTCATTCATGACTCCAAGAAACAGACCTGCTATCAGCCCCATCATCAAACCGCCAATCCCACACAGGCTGAGTTTCGGCCAGACCTTTTCTCCCCGCCGTGGTGCTTCCAGTATTTCGTGGATATAGCCTCGCATTCCGGTGGCAAGATCCAGATCCCGCAGCTGTTCCACGACGCCGTCAAACAATAACTGAGTTCTGTCGATGCGTGACCGCATGATTCCCTCCTGCAATTCAAACCCGACCAGCGTCCGAGCCTGCTTTTCTGCGTCGGCCAACAGGGTTTCCATTTCTCTGCGACTTTCGTCAGCGTAAACCAAATCACTCTCCAGGAATCCAACATACGCTTTCATTAAACCTCCTGGAGTCAGTTGCGTGTCCGCTGGAATTAAACTCATCGTTTCCTGTTTTTCAGCGACGAAGCTCTTCACCAGAGCGATTTCGTTCTGAAGTTTGCGTACTTCAGGATGTCCTAAACCGAAATCCGCCTTCAAGCGCTGTTCCTCTGCCATGAGGGTGAGCATTTTCGAATACTGAGCCCTCGCCTCTTCAAGACGCGCTGGCTGATCTGCCAGGAACTCAGCAGATTGACCAGCGTCGGCCTGAAGTGCTGCAAAGACACTTAAACGCTGAAGGCTCTCCGGGTCGATCACCCCCAATGCGTCCATGTCAATCGCCTTTCCGTCCTTTTCCGCATGCACCAGTTCTTTGGCTTTTTCCAACCGTGTCTTGACAGTCGCTTGCTTGATATCCATCGTCAGCAGTTCTTCATGCAGACGCTTGTACTGTTCAAGGAATACACTCCCACTCCCTTCCCCCTGGAATAACACGGGGGCTTTCTGCCGGGCTTCGACATATTCTGTCTGGGCGTCTTCCAGAGCGGTTTCCAGATTGTTTTGAGCGTCTTCGACCAGCCGCCCAGCTTCAGACATTGCCTGCGACAACTGAGAACCAAGAAACGTCTGATACTCAATCAGAATTGCCTCAAGAATGAGTTTTGCGTCGTCGGGATTCACATGGCTAAAGCTGATCGAAAGTACTCTGGCAGTCTTCGCGGTTCCTTCCCCACCTCGTTTCAATTGAATCTGTTTAATCACATATTCTGCTGCATCGACATCGGGCTCCAGTTGCGATGTGATGGATTCGAGGTCCAGGAGCCCATGTCGTTTCAAGGCTGTTTCGACAATGCGGCGACTCTTGATGATTTCCATATGATTTGCCAGAACGTCTTCGTCAACGATCGACTGATCATCAGCACTGGCCGACTCAGTGGACGTGATCTGCGAACTCCGCTGACTCACCATGACTTTGGCCTGAGAAGCATACTGTGCCGCAGCGTTGATCCAATACAGCGACGCCAGTGCACCACCAAGGCTGACACAAGCCAGAATGAGCCACATTTGGCGTTTCAGGATATCGCCCAGCTTTATAGAAGTCGCCGAATGCGAGGAATCGGCAAGCACGAGTGTCCCCATGCGCGACGAATCATGAGATTTTCCGTTCCTTTGGGCTGTAGACGAATTCAGCATTTTTGTGTGCCGCTGGCTTAACCAGCTCTCCTTCAATGTCATCAATTCTGACGCGGTGCAATTCTTCGCTGTCAACAGACGGGTTTCCCCAGCCTTTTTTACTAATTACCGAGGCACTATTGCTTTAGCAAGCAGAATTTGGAACTCCTCGCAGAAATCGCATTCTCCGTTTTCGGCGTGTTCGGAATCGTCGGTGGATTCGTCAGAATGCTACGAAAATCGGGAAAACGCAGCGCTCAATTCGGGGGCACGCTGCTGCAGAAGTTTGTTGACGCGTGTGCGAATCGCCCGGACCAATAAGAATTGGCACCGGGATAACGGCATCTACGTTCCCTCGCGTCGAGATTCCTGCGGTCAGGCAGAATTGCCTTGAATCCTGCGAGTTTGAAGAGCCAGATCCCAATCTGAGGGATCATCTTCACGCATTCGCGACAGATGCGATCCGCCCTGCCCTTGAGTTGGCATGGCCAGCGTCAATCCAATTGACGAACGAACATCCGCTGCACATACATCCGCGGCATATCAATGCTGGAACAGAAATTCCTTGCTGTTGATCACGGCCCAGGCGATGTCTTCAAGGGCTCGCGTGCGGTCTTCGTTGGATTTAATGTGGGCCTGCGAGGTCTGTTGTTCTTCTGCCAGCGGAGCACGACTGAGGGCCGTCAGATACAGCAATTCGACGATCTCGGCATCCGTCTTTCCACTCGCGATCCATTGATGCACGCTGCCAGAATCGGATCGGAGCTTGTTGTGCACGGTTGGCCCGTTGATCAGTTGCAGCGCCTGAGACAAATTACTGTCCGTGGAACGTTCACACTCGCACGGAAGCTCGCGCTGCGGCTGTCCGAAGACCTGGAGGAATTTGTGGCCTTCCGGCGGATCAACCAGATCAACAGCCTTCGTGCCGCCAGGCATTCCGGCAAACTCTTCTGTCTGGCCCGTCACGGCGCAGATGGAATCCAGCAGTTGCTCAGCAGTCAGCATCCGCGTTGTGGCGTGGCTGAAGTAGATCTCATCATCTGCGTTGTACTTGTTTCGCTGTGAACTGAGCTGATAGACACGGCTGTTCATGATCGTGCGGATCAGGTGCCGCGACGAGAAACCACTCTTCAGAAGTTCATCCGCCAGATAGGTCAGCAATTCCGGATTGGATGGTGGATTGGAATCACGGAAGTCATCCACCGGATCGACAATTCCTTTACCGACGATATGACCCCAGATGCGGTTTGACAGCGATCTCGCGAAAAACGGATTGCTGTTGTTGGTCAGCCATTCCGCAAAAACAACCCGGCGATCCTGATCCGCAGGCACATCGATGTCACCTTCCAGCAGCAAGCGCACTTTCATCTGCTTCCCGGTACGAGGCTGCGTGACGTCTCCGCCAGCACTCACGAAAATCATCTCGTCATCCGGCAGTCCGGTTTCCTTGCGACCGACGCGTTTGAACGCCGCCGCCGTGCCGTAGTAGTCATCCTGAGTCCATTTTTCGAATGGATGATTGTGGCACTTGGCACACTGAATACGAATGCCCAGAAACAACTGTGCTGTCGTTTCTGTGGCATCGATTTCATCGCGGCTGGCTTTCCAGTATCCAGCGGCTGCGTTTTGCTGGGTGCTTCCGGTCGCGGTGAGCAATTCGCGGGCAAACTCATCCAGCGGCACGTCGTTCCTGACGATATCATACAGCCAGCGGCGGAACTTATGGACTCCGGATTTCGTCAGACGCTTGCTGTTGCAGCGGAGCAGATCGGACCACTTCAATGACCAGAACCGCGCGTAGTCATCGGTCAGCAGGAGTTGATCAATCACGACCGCCCGCTTGTTGGGATCAGAATTCGCCAGGAACAGCCGGGATTCTTCAAGGCTGGGCAGACGACCTGTCAGATCCAGCGTCGCGCGACGCAGGAAATCCGTGTCGCTGCAAAGTTTTGATGGCTGAATCTGCAATTGTTTCAGCTTCGTAAAGACCAACTGATCGATCTTTGTCGCTTCCGGCGGATTGGGCCACTCGAAATCCCGGCGTTCAGTGAGGAACGTCAGCTGCGTTGTCGATACTTTGTCAAGGTATCTTGCGAGTACCGTCACTTCGCCGCGACCCTCGTGCGACACGACTCCGGCGGGAGAAATCACGCCAATGCCTTCGTCAGACGAATCGAACGATGTCAGTGCCGTGATGTCACGCACTGTGCCGTCACTGAAGTAGCCATTGACGATCAACTGTTGACGATCGGCACCGTCACGCAGGACGCGCGGCACAGGAAGCAGTTCAATCCGAGCGAGCGTCGGGGCTTCATTGGGGTCAACCTTCATTCCTTCGGCAATCCATTCGCGCAGCACCCGATGCGCAGGAGCGCCATGTTGCAGGCGCCGCCCACCGCCGTGAGCGACTTCCATTAATGGTTTGCGCAATAACAGGCTTTCATCAGGATTGAGCACATTGGAACGACGATTGAAGTACTCACCGCGAAGTGTCACCAGATCCACGGTTGGATCGTAGCCCCGGAGCGAAAGGCGGAACCCCCCCTTCCCTGACGGCGATCCGTGACACGCACCCATGTTGCAGCCGGACTTGGTCAGCGATGCCAGGATTTCGTTCTGGAACGAAACGGGTGATGGTGTTTCGAAATTGGCGACGGTGACCTTTGCGCTGGAAGTTTGCCCTTCGCGCATAGCATAAATCGTTGTCATGCCGTTCCCTTTTGCGTGGACAATGCCGTTTTCAATCACGGCGACTGCGGCATCGTCGGTCTTGTATTCCGCGATACTTGTGGCATCGTGAATGGTCGCCGCTTCGGAGTTGGCAGTGACGATTAGTTGCTGGAGGCCGCGCGGACCGTTCAGTGTGAATTCCGCGGGCTGTACCTGCAGAGAAGTCGTGGGCAAGTCCGCCGCAAGCACAGCAGTTGAAACACCAACGACAGCAGTCAGTATCAGGCAGCTACAACGGAACATGGCATGACCCCTCTATTCTGTTTACATCGTTTAACCGCGTGCCCATCGGGCCGCGTCTATTCGCTGGCGGCGCAGGAGCGCGGCCCGGTGGGCACGCGGTTAAACGAATGACTATGGAACTTTCACTTCGACAACAATTGCTGGTACAGGATGAACTGGTTCAACATTATCCTTCTTGGCTTTGCCCTGAAGGAACACACTAAACGGCCCAACTGCGGCGTCAGCTGCGGCGGTGATTGTGATTGCAAGTTCGCCAGCCGCCATTGATCCAGCGGTTACGGTCATGCCTGGCGGCAGTTGATCCACGGGAGTCGCCAAGGCGATTTCAAATGGCATCGTCCAGTCCGCCGCACGAGTTGATCGGATGGTCACTGTGGCAGTGGCCCCTTGAGCCATTGTCACCGTTGCGGGATCGGCAGTGAATGAGAATTGAGCGGCTGGCTGTACAGCAGTGAAGAGGTCTGTTCTCAGACGAGCACTCCGAAAAACCTCGTTGTCCTGTTTCTTTGGTGCCGGCGGAGCAAGTTGCAATTCCGCAGAAGGCATCATCGAACCATCCGGAGCCGTAATCCTGAAACTCACCGGAGCCCAGTCTGCATCGGAACTTGTCGCCGCCGGATCCGTCGCCGTCAGCACCACCGGAGCTGCGCTTTGCTTCGCACCCAGCCAGAACGGAGCCATCAGAATCGCTGCAGGCAAACCGACGGCTTCCACTTTGAGCGGACCGTCATAGTGAATCCGCCGCACGGTGAGCGGCATCGCCGCACTGCCGCCGCGCGGGATGTTAATATGATCCACGGGTGCGGTGATACGCACGGACTTGCGACCCTGGTGTACGTCCAGAGCATAGACCCATGCCGCTCCGCCACGTCCGGCGATTTCCGAGACCTTGAGAAAGAACTCACCCACCGCAGGCAGCTGTGCGGCAAGTTCTGCATCGCGAGGTCCGGCATCATCGTTCTCCGCGATCTTGCCTCCTTCGGCGTTATACAATTCCAGCAATAGGTCAGCCGGACTGCCGACTTCGCGTGTGTGGGCTGTCACCAGCAGCGGCGATGCCTCGGTTGCGGTCAGTTTGAACCAATCCACATCGCCCTTCTTCTGCAAGGTGCCTGTTAACACCTGAGTCTCTGCCGCAACGGCTGTCGCTTCGGCGCGGCCGTCGTTCGGTTCAGCCTCTGGCTGAGTCGACAGATCCGTCAGCACGACGGAACTCAGCGCGCTGCCTTCTGATTCCGCCGTGCGAAACACAACAGGGATCAGCGAGCCGGTCGTTTCCGGAAGGGCGTGCGGAATGGCCTCACCGAGAACTTCTCCATTCGTTCCGATCAACGACACATTCTGCCCGACCTGAGCGATTCGAGGCGACACAGTAGTCACCAAGGGGAGCTTGCCAAGGCGCAGATGAAAGAAGTGACGCGCCCCGCCGGAATATCGCACGTCGCGGATCTCGATCCGATATTCTCCATCGGTCAATGCAGTCAACTGCAGTTCGGTGTCCCCTTCGGCACCAGGCAGGTCGTCGCGGAACGCGACTTCGTTTCCATCGGGGCCGGTCACACGGATGACAGGATCCAGATCTGACCCCAGACGACGTGCGAAGGTTTCAATTTTCACGATTTGACCAGCGGTCATGGCGACGCGGAAGAACTTGGAAAGCACGGGGTTGATCTGCCCGTTAATACAGCAGGGCAACGTGATCAACTGCCCGGATTTGCGATCGTCGCTTTCGGCGGCAATGGCGAGGGATGGAAGATCATCGACGACGACAAACGCCGCTTCGGAACAGCCGTGATTTGTTACCATCCGAACCGGGTAAATCCCTGGAACGACGTCTGCGGAAATCGCTCCTTCCATTGTGACCGGCTGATCTTTTGTCAAATCCTGCCCGTCTTTCGGACGCAGAACTCCGGCGGGCGTCCAGAGGCTCATCGCCCCGGCCAACTGTTTGCCGGTGATGACAACCGAAGCAGTCTGGCCCGGACGCAGGTTGCTGGCAGCTACACGATCGATGACCGGATCCTGAGCAAATGCCAGGCGCGGGACATACAGTGCAGCCGTAATAACTGCCAGAGCCACAAGAATGACTCGGCGAAAGCAAGCAGTTTGCAGGTAAGAAACAGCCATCAGGGGAGGTTTTCTGAAGAACACATGGCTGGGAAGGCGCGTAGGAGGGAGCACAAGTCTAAACAGGCGAATGAGTGTCGTCAAAGCGAAAGGCCATTTTTGCAAGTCTGGCCATGACCTCGCATGAGGAAGTTTGGCTCCGATGCACTCTGACGCTATACTCTTTTGGGGCTGGGCCTAGCAGTCGCATGGGCCGGATTGCATCGTTTAAGCTGTGGTCACACGGCCGGCCGGTCGTTCCAGCCACAATTCCTGCGCTGGCGACTCAACAACCCTAAAGTCATCATCCCGAGTGTTCGGAGATTGCATTCATGTTCCTTAGGCAACTGTTCACGGCCGCAATTATGCTGTCCGCCATCGTCTGCATGACACCTGTTGTCAACGCCACGCTGCCGCCCGAAGTGCGCAAAGAACTGTCGGAACTGATGAAGGAACTCAAGGATGTGAACAGCCACGTCAAGAAGAAAGAAGTGGATCAGGCGAAGGCGATCATCAAGAAGGTCGAAGATCGAATTACAGAACTCGCCATCCCCGAAGACGAAAAAGACCGCGCGTACTCAACATTCAAAGGCCAGCTGGAAAAAGCAAAGAATCTGATTCCCGTCAGCTTCGAACACGAAGTCGCACCAATTCTCAAAGACAACTGCCTGCGCTGTCACGGGGAAGAAAACCCCCGCGCGAATCTGCGGATGGACACGTTCAACGGGATCGTCAAAGGCGGTCAAAATGGAGTTCCCGTCGCACCGCGATTGCCCGCGCGCAGCGCACTTGTGCTGCGGATGGCATCCCCCGACGATCAACTGCGTATGCCGAAGGGCGGCGCGAAACTGGCGGACGCGGACATTGTGACTGTCGCGCGATGGATCGAGCAGGGAGCCAACTACGACGGCACGGATCGGGATGCACCGATCGGCGAATCAACCGAGGAAAAGAAAGAACCACCGAAACCACCGAAACCTGTCAATGTCGTCATGGCCGACGGGTCAGAGACCGTGTCATTCAAAGATGAAGTCGCTCCGTGGCTGGTCAACATCTGCATGGGATGCCACTCCGGCAACACGCCGCGTGGCAAGTTTGGATTTACGACGTTTGAGCAATTGCTGCAGGGCGGTCCAACCGGCATCACGATCTACCCCGGCAAGCCGGAAGAAAGCTATATCGTCGACCTGGTCCTGCGGCAGGAGCCGCTGAAGATGCCACAGGGTCAGGCGCAACTGAAGCGATCCCAAGCCGTGGCCCTGGAGACCTGGATCCGGGAAGGCGCACACTTTGATGGCAAAGATCCTAAGGCTCCGCTGCGGGATATCGTTCCGACCGCAGCCCAGCTGGCAGCGGCGCAACTTGCAAAAATGACCGATGAAGAATTTGCCGCGCGACGCATCACCGAAGCCGCTGCGTTATGGAAACGAGTTTCGCCAAATACAGAAGGTGCAACCGCAACATCCACAAACTTTTACTTCTACGGAACCGTTTCTGAAGATCGACTGAAGCAGTTGAGCGAAGCGGCAGAGACGCATCTTGCAGAACTGGCAAAGCGTTACCCGCTGCCTGCTGGTGAGCAGGCGTTTCGCGGACGGCTGGCTGTTTTCGTCACGAAGGATCGCTTCGACTATGAAGAATTCAATACTGTGCTGCTGAATCGCCGAACTCCGAAAACCGTTTCCGGTCATTCAACGATCAACGCAAACTTTGAAACGGCGTATATCGCGATGCACGATGTGGGTGATACCGAATCCGCCAGTGCGCTGACGACTGAACAGCTGATGAATTCGTTGCTGAGTCAGTCGTACCTGACGCGTGATGGCGCCAATCTTCCCGACTGGCTCAAACAGGGCTTTGGCATGCTGGAATCTGGATTAAAGTCGGAGAATATGTATGTCAAAGCGATTCCAGGCCGAGCGGCGAAAGCGGTTTCAACCATCACGGACGCCGGCAAGTTGTTCGACGATGGCACACTCGCTCCGGAAGAAGTTGGCGAAGTTGGATACCTGTTGGTGAAGTTTCTGCAAAGTCAGGGGGGCCCTGCCCGCTTCCAGCAACTGGTCGATGAACTCCGGAAAAACCCAAATGCTGCCCGCGCCGTAGAACAGGTCTACAGCACCCCGGCGACGCAGTTGGGACAATTGTTTCTGCAGAGTGGCGGGAAGTAGCACCGGAAAGATTTCGCTGATACTCCACGCGAATTGTCCTGATTTGTCGTTCGTGCCCGATCCCTGCAACAGGCAAATGCCGCACAATGGGGGATTACAGATCCGTCGTGGGCCGGAGCGAACTCATTGACTCGCTCGACCTGGTTTTCGCCGCTGGCCGTTGCCTCAACACCTGCCTTTGGTGGAGAAGCAGACGAATTCGAAGGTCTGGGGCCAAATGCGGGATTTCCGGGAGACGCACTACCGACATATCAAACCTGGTACGATAGTCTTCATTCAGGGAGTCGCACTGGCTCCTGACCAGAATCTGGGCAATAATGGCACCACGTACAGCATCGACACCCACGGCAACCTCATCGTCCACGGTGCCAACGCCGGTCTGCAGTTTACTTACTAGACTACGTTAAGTCTGGTCGTCTTTCGCAACACAGCACTTCTTGTGCTTCTTCCCGCTTCCGCATGGGCAGGGATCGTTACGGCCGATTTTTGCCTCTGCCCGCTGTCAGATTGACTACCACCGCCATGTTGCAACGCGCACGTGCAATGGAACGAAGTTGTCGTCGCCCGATTCGCGGAACAGAATTTCCCGAGTCAGCGCAAAGACGTCCACCACTTTCATGAAGACCTGGTAGAGGGGGTAAAGCGGCAGTACCACCGCCAGTAACAGGTCCTGTTTGAATCTGTCGGAGTAGAAGAGTAACACCAGCATCTGCAACAGCTCCAGGCACAACCCGCAGCAATACAGCAGGCCAAGCAGTTTCAGGCTGCTTTCCGGGTAGACTGTGAGCATCCAGATGCCGTAGAACCA
Source organism: Planctomycetaceae bacterium (assembly GCA_037719765.1). Lineage (GTDB taxonomy): Bacteria > Planctomycetota > Planctomycetia > Planctomycetales > Planctomycetaceae > SXXK01. The sequence continues at coordinate 9,194 of JBBJME010000053.1, read as the reverse complement.
GAACATGAAGACGCAGACGATGTTGAACAACCAGCGTTCCAGCAGCAGGAAGAAGTTTGACCATTCGAAATGACGGTTCCACGGGAAAGCCATGTCTCCGTGTTTCCGGCATTCAAACGTAATGACTGTTCTGTCCCAGCGACATCGTTGCCAGTACAACCGAGTCCACGATGTTGGCACATTGGTAAAGCAGTTCGCGTACGGGGCCATACCGATCTGATATCCTGCCTTTCGGATCCGGAGGACAAGATCGCCGTCTTCTCCGGGACCGACGTCCCACCCGCCCAGTTGCCGCAGCACACTGGTTCGAAACGCACCGAATGCCCCGGAGACGATTCCCAGCACTCCCAGTCGTGCGCGGGTCATGCGACTGATGAAGATCGTCTGTCGGTATTCATAGGCCTGCAGCCACGCAGCCAGACTTGCCATTGGATTCCATGCCATGACCGTGGCCGAGACGGCCGCGACTTCCGGATCCTGCAATGGCTGAAGCAATTCAAAGATCGCGTTATCACTGAGTTTGGAATCGGCATCGAGCGTGATCACGATCTCCGCAGTTGCATAGTGCAGACCCAGATTCAGCGCCGACGATTTCCCGCCGCGACGGTCGCGGCGAATTACAAGGATTTGCTCACGGCCTTCGGCAAACTGTTGCGCGGCCGCAGTCATTCCATCCGTCGAACCATCATCCACGACAATCATCTGGACATTGGGATAGCGGTTCCAGACGGACTGCATCGTACTGGCAATTGTGTCTGCTTCGTTGTGTCCCGCAATGATGACACTGACCGGAGGACAATATGTGTACGCGGTCGTCCTCGGACCTGGCAGCAACTTTGTCCATGGACTCTTCACCAGATCCCAGACAGCCATCAGGATCGCGCTGTAGACATAACGCGGCGCATCGATGCACAGCAGAATTCCCAGCGCAAAGATCAATTCATCTGTTCTCAGGCTGCGAATCCAGTTTATCCATTCGACTAACATACCGCGACACTTTCTACGCCCAGTTCGGTTGAAAAGGAACGATTTCGTCCGCCGCGTTTTGCGAAGTAGAGGCATTCATCAGCGGTTGCGATGATGTGATCCGGTCCGTCAAACTGATCGAGATCATGAGCGACGCAGGCACCAATCGAGACCGTCGGCACGGGCCTTGGGATGGACGTGCTGAATTGCAGTTTCTGCATTCCGCTTCGTACTCGATCGATTGTCCTGTCGATTTCGCCCGGGCGGCAGCCACTGCAGAGAATAGCGAACTCGTCACCGCCGAAACGTGAGACCATATCATATGAGCGGAATGTCTTTCTTAACGTCTGGCCAATGGCTTTCAACACGGCATCCCCCGCCGAATGGCCGAACTGGTCGTTGATTTCCTTAAACTTGTCGACATCGACCAGAACGACTGCGACAGAATGATGATCGCGGCCCCCACGCACACATTCGGCTCGCAGGTGAGTGTCGAAGGCGGCTCGTGTCGGCAGTTCAGTGACATGATCTTTTTGTGCCTGTTCGATCATCGCTTCGATAGATTTCCAGCTCACAAGGACGTCCTGCGGAGTCACAAGAGCCATCAGAGTGTCGTCCATCGATACGACCGTGCAGTGCTGAAGATCTGCGTTTACTGAGGACTTCGTCTGTCCGTCGTCGATACGATCGAAACACAAGTGACCCTTGATCGCTGTTTCAACCGGCGTACGCATCCAGCGTGTTCGTTCAGCAGGACTGCGACTTTCGAGACGGCGGCAGATGTCATTCGCTCCGACGATTCCAATCGGATTTCCATGTCCATCGTCAACAATCAGATAGGCGTGCGGCGTTTTCCGGGCTCGGCAGGCCAGCTCACCAAGGAGCGTCCGTGCGCTAACGGTGCATGCGTTCCCCGGCGGAGCAGTCGTCGGAATGATACTGACACTTTGACATAACATGAGATGACCTGCAATTTGCTGGAATTGGAATTCTTGGCTTGATTCGCTCAAAACCTTGACGTCTCACGCAACTCGGTCTCACCGGGCCTGTAAGTCTTCGGGTTTTGCCGTATTTTGAGTCTCAGACAGACGCGTCTATGTGGTCGAGGATGCGCGGACAGCACGATTGGCGATCGGGCGGTGACCTGCTTCGCGACCGACGATATCGCGAGCTCGGTGCACATGAAATGCGGTCAACTGCATGGTCGCTGCGTCGTCAGCAGGGAACCGATGTTGACAGCTTAAACAGTGCCCGATGAGTTCAGGCTGGCTAATCCGGCTGCGGCAGTCAGCACACCTATGGCCACCTGAGACAATTTCAAAATCAGATCCGGAGACAAGATTCTGCTGACGGCACTTCGGACAGACCAGATCGTGTCCCTTCCGAAATTCCGCTTCCGCTCCGATATGCGCGCAGGCATAATGATGTATGAGTACATCCGGCTCCGTCATCGCGCTGCCGCAACTGCCGCAGCCCATCCGAAAAGTCGGCACACCATTGCAGCAGGGACATACCAGAATCCTGTCGAGAGCAATCCGGGTGACGGATTCATCATTCTTCCACTCAGCCAGCTGTTCTTCTGACACACCGTAGGTGAATCGCTGGAGATGGGGATCAAACTTCGGCGCAACCACGCTCGTATGACTTGCGCAGGTCGCCGCTTCCAGAGAATTGACCGACTCCACCGCCGGAATTGAATCAGTCACCGCGATCGAGTGCCTTTGATCGACGCGATCTTGCCTTGAGGACGGATACACGTTGGTCCGCATCCGTAGTTCACGTGGCTCAAAAGGATCGATCAGGACATCTGTAGCACCCGCTTCGATGGCGCGTTCCGCCAATTCGATCTCATCCTCAGAAACGATCATCAGGATCGGAAGACTTTCAGCCGACCTCAGTCCGCGAATACGCCGACACAACTCGCAGCCGTCTATGGATTCAGATTCCATTCTGATCAAGACGCATTTGATGTCGGCATTTGCTTCGATCACGCTCCACGCCTTTTCATGACCAGGGGAGACGACATATTTTGCCCCTGCGTCGGAAAATGTATCTTCGATGACATGCAGCGTTTGTGGGTTTTCCTCAACAACCAGAATTATTTTTTTGTTCACAGGACTCACCTCATTGATCTGTCTGAAAAGTATCGAAAACTGAACCCGGCCCGGCCCGGTTCGATGACAGTGCCCGTTGCAGATCTGCTTCCGCGAATGGCTAGAGGACATTTCCAAAATGTGGTAGTTTCGCAACAGAACCCACGGAGAGTTTTTTGTCCATAGCAAACTCACCCAGCGGTTTTACGCGGATTGGCAATAACCGCACATGGGAACGATAGAAGACTTCAATGTTTTCCGGTGGAAAACGATGCTCTGCTCCGATCGAAATCACCTCGCACGGCACCAGTTCGTCAAACGGTTCGATCTTCAGGCGGATCGTGTCGCCGACCTTGTACGTGTCCGAAAGTTGCTGCGGCAGAAAGACTTCCACTTCCAGCGACGATTCTTCAATCATCGAGAACAGCGGCTCGTTCGGTTTAATGCATTCTCCCGCCGGATGATAGCGGCGCAATACGGTGCCGTTGACCGGTGACCTGAGACTGCCTTGAGCGATGCGTTCACGCAGGCGTGAAATTTCATTCAGCAGCATTTCGGACTTGGCAATCATCGGCTGAATTTGTTCTGCTCCCAGCCGAGGTGACTCGGCTGCGCGCCTGGCCCGCTCCGTCAGGACCACAACCCACTGTTGAAGCGAGTTCAGTTCTTCCTGCTTGGCTTTTTCCTGAATTGTGAACGAACTGAGTTCCTGATTCGCTGTTGCATTTTTCAGATGCAGTTCCTTTGTTCGCTCCAGTTGATTTCGCAGCAAATCAAGGGAGCCGTTTTCCTGGTGCATGCGACCAGTGCTTTCGTACAATTCCGCGATTGATTTTGTCATTTCCGTATCGTCAACCTGCGATTGCCATCGCACTTTTGCGATTTCCGCCTGCAGTGTGGCATCGGCGATCCGCAGTTCATCTGTCACTCGTGCAAGCTGCTGCTCGAAGTCCAGATCCACAACTTTCGCAAGTTGTGTGTTCTGGCGGACATCGTCACCTTCCTTGACGTAGAGCGACGACAAGATCCCTTCAATCGGAACCGCGACTTCGATAATGCGCCCGGTAACAACGCCGTAAGCCTGATAGCGAAACAACGAATCCCACACGGTGAATGCACCCGCGCCGCAGGCAATGATCATCAGTACTGCGATCAGCACACGACCGCGTGGGCGTGCTTTTGCAGGCGACGCGACTGGTGCGACGCTGCCAGTGTGGCCTGGTTCGCTGAAGTGTTCCCGGCGATTGGTGAATCGGAACGCACTGCGCCCCGAGGGCTCTCCGACACCCTGATTGTTAACTTCCATGGAAGCGTTCGGATATGACGAGTTCATTGTTTGGTGTTCCTTAAGGACCTGCAGAATTCTGAACGAGAAATCAGAACCCCCGAGTTTCTTTTGCAGGCGAGATGAGAAGCCTGCGATGACTTCTGAGAACATATGTGGCGATCTCAAGACATTCGGAAATCAATCGTTGCGAGAATGCAACTTGTGAGTAAACCCGCCGGAACTTCCGCACGTTAGGGTTATTACGCTACCATACGGTGATGTTTGTACATGCTTCTGGAGGAAATAAGGCAGATTTACATGAACATAAGTATATTTTTATGGGCGTTTGCGATCAGTTTTTCCTCCGATGCGAGCGATTTCGGTGTGCTATGCAGCAGATGTGCGTGACTGGACGGTCGACTCGCTCGTCTGACCTATTGCCGTACGATCAGCAAAGATTCGCTGTTCTTCTTTTCCTGCGTGAGTCGCATACTTTTCTTCATCGGATCATTGGTACGCACCTGGAACAAAAAGTCGATTCCCCTGCGGAACGAGTCTTGTTGTCGGCATTTGTCCGAGTACTTTCGAGAGTGTGGGTTTTCACCTATGTTGAAACACGCTCAGAAAGCTTGGTAAGGCATGAAACGCAAACATTATCCTGTTGTGACATTTGTCGTCGCGACTCTGCTCATCGTCGTTCCACTGTTACTCTTGTCGCTGTCGCTGCATGGCAATTCGAGTGACACAGACATCACACTCGAGGAGTCGCGTGACGGCGATCTGCTTTCAACGATTGCGGTTCAGCCAACAGCATCGAAGCCGCCTGTCGCTGCGATACCAAAAAGCAGAGTTCATCCGGCAATCTATGACCGTCCGGAAACATCGATCTCACCCATAGTCGCTGAGCAGCCGACAGCACCAACTCGGCCAGAATCAGAGCAACTTCCCTTGCGCTTTCCTGACGACGATGTTCCAAAGCCAGCCGACGTTGTCCTGTCTGATCTGCCTGAGGATCCTTTGGCCCCGGAACTTGTACTCGCGAATTTCCCTCAGGCCGCACCCGTGGTTGCCGATATGGGGATCATTGAGCTTCCGACACGGCCGGATGCAGGTGCGAGTTACTATGCAGCGACCGGTCATCTGGCGCTTCGAACGCAGCCGCAGGTTCCGGACCCGTTGGAGAATCGCGTTGAGCCCCCTGCTCCTCCAAAGGAGCCACAGGTTGTTGCTGACGCAGACGCAGTGGAAGCCGCATCCGAGAAGAGCCGAAAGTCGAAGAGCAGAAGATCAAAGAGTGAGGAAAAGAAGTCCGCTGAGACTGATCCTCATATGACGAACTCAAATCCGGAACCACCTGTCGATACACCCCGGTCAGTTTCTAAAGCCTCAGGTGATAATGACGCACTCATTGAAGAGGTTGTCATTCAGACGCCGCTTGAATCGGCGTTGGTAGGTCGCGTTGAAAATGTGGTCGCAATGACACGTGCCAGGGGGTGGCCCATCGCGTTGATTCGCTCCGATCTGCCGGATGACGTGTGGTGGGTACAACAAGTGGTTGGCATACAGGGGAATTCATTCGCCGCGCGTGTGAACTTTGGCAACGAATATACGCTGAGCGGCAGTGCCTTCAGTTTGGTCATCGTGTTTCTTGATTCTCCCGATGAAGTCCGCCGATTTCGAATTGCCAAGCAGTTCAAAGACATTCCGGAAGGCGTGCGGCACTCCCGCGATTTTCACTATATTCGTAACTGAAAATCTGCCTCGCGCAGAGTTATTAGAGGGGATTCAGAATGAGCACATCGCAATTTGGTACGAGTCGTCTTGAACTTGAGGGTGTCGCGACGTTTGCGTTTGCCGAACCAGAACCTTTGCCGGAGTTAACATACGCGGCGTGGTTTCGCGAAGAGATCCTGCCCTCGCGATGGCTGACGTATTTTTTGGCATTTTTGGTTCACTGGATTGCGATCCTCGCGATGGCCACGGTCTTTCTTCATATACCCATCGGTTTCCCTCCTTTTACGCTGAATGCCGTCATCAGTGATTCAGTACCGCAGGAAAGCAGTGCGATGGAAATCATGGCCACCGACTTTGACGTTTCCGCTCCGGAAGATCCCGCAGCGACTCCGGAAGCTTTGGCGATGTCGGCATCCACCTTGATTCCAAAACTCGATCAGGAACTACTGGACATCATGCCAGGCTCACTCGCAGCCTTGGCGGTCAACGCCCCAGTGTCGGGGGCGGCCGAAAAGGTTGCCGCGCAGCCGACGCAAAAGGTGGTTTTTGCGAACCTGCCAAAAAACGCTGTGTCCGCCGGCAGTTTTTCAGTCTGGACAGAACCGGAGAATCCGGACCCGGGGGAACCTTACAAGATCATTGTGCAGATTCGACTGCCGGACGGCACGGAGCGTTACTCCGTTACCGACCTTGAAGGGGTCGTCGTCGGGAGTGATGGTTACCAAAAATTGATCCCCGGCAATTTGCGTGGATTCCTTCCCGTACATGAAGGTCAGGCAAGATTCGAAATCCACATTGTGAGCGCTGACAAAAATGTTCAGGACACCGTATTTGTTCGCTCAAAGGTTCTGCGAGAAGCGCAGAAGCTGCAGTTGCGATTCTGACCGGAACGGAATCGGGGCACTGGCTCGTGTCAATTCAGCCGCCACTGCCGCGACAACGCCTTCCTTGCGGAACTCAGCCGCTTCGCGAGTCAGTCAAACTTTACCTGGAAACCTGTGATCATCATGCCGGCATCGACGGTGAGTGTCTGACCGGTGACAAGACGGCTGCCCGTGATCAGGCTGACGATGCCGTCTGCGATGTCTTCCGGCTGACAGACGCGACCAAGCGGCAATGTCTTTTCATATGCTTGTTTGATGCTGTCAAATTTTGCCCCGAGCCCGCCCTGCGTCCAGCGTCCGTCAATAAAGCCAGGCGCGATTCCGTTTACGCGGATCTGTGGTGCCAGTGTACGAGCAAGCGATACCGTCAGATTATCCAGCGCCGCCTTTGTGCAACAATACGGGATCGAACTGCCCTGCCCCAGTTGTGCGGCCACACTGGATACGTTGATGATCACGCCGTCGCCAGCCGCCAGCATCGCCTGTCGCACAGCCCGCGCACAATGAAAGGCTCCGATGACGTTGACTTTGTAGAGTCTTTCCCATGTCTCATCGGAAACTGCGTCCAGATCGTGGAATGGAATAAAATCGGTCGTGCCGGCACAGTTGACCAGCACATCGACGCGGCCCAGCGATTCCATCGCGAACGCGACCATCGCCCGACATACCTGGTCATCCGCCACGTCAGCCTGAAACGGCAACGCCTTGACACCCAGCTTTTTAATTTCTGTCACCGTCGCAAGTGCCTCGTCACAGGAACGGGAATAGTTGACGATCACGTTGTACCCCAGGCGGGCCATCGCCAGGGAAGTGGCCCTGCCGACCCCGGTTCCTCCACCGGTGACGATGATGACTTTGTTGAGCGATTGCATTGCACGTTTTCGGAAGTAGGTTGAGGTCGATGCCGCGAGCAGTTACGCAGCGAGCCCTGAGAGTGACGGCCCGGATTGCAGGCTGTGAGAGACGTGCAGTCTACTCTGCGGGTATCACCGTCTCTGCCTGTGATTGCTTTTCATTCTCACCCTGCAGTTCGGTCTGAAGAAAGGTGTAGGCTTTATCCAGTGCCTCTGGGTTCATGGCGGCCAGCAAGTGCCCTGCCCCTTCGATTCTGTGCATCTCCGTCTTCACTCCATTTGCCTTAAGCGCATCGTAGCATGACAGGCTCCATGCGATCGGCACAAGTTCATCTGCTGTCCCGTTGAAGAAGAAAATCGGCGGGTCATCCTTATCAACAAATGCTGTCGCCGAGGCGTCGTGAAATTTGTCCGGTGCTGTCGTCAGGTCTCCGCCCATCCAGTACCGGGCCCAGTTACCGTTATCTGCGGCTGTACGAAAATCCGTCGGAGCACCACCGGCCGCGACGCACTGAATTCGCGTATCGACCTGGCCATTCCTTTCATTTGGCGCTTCCCCTGTTGTGGCGAGCAGGCAAACAAGGTGACCCCCTGCGGAATAGCCGATGGCTCCAAGCTTGTCAGGATTGACTTTGTACTCTGCCGCATGGGCGCGAATCCACTTAACCGCCTCACGGCAGTCTTCGATCTGTGCTGGAAACTTGTCGTTCGGAGCGATTCGATAGTCGATGGCAAAACAGGCAAAGCCACGTCTTGCTAACGCGTTGGCATAGCCACGAAGTTGTCGGCGATCCCCCGAACGCCACGCTCCCCCGTGGACCACCAGCACAGCCGGGTGAGTGCCGTCTTTGTTTGGAACCCACGCATCCAGCAACAACTCACGGTCTGCAACCTTTGAGTACACAATCTTTTCACGGACCTCAAAGTCCGCCTCAGCGGAATCCGATGTGATCGGAGCAAAACAAACGGCCAGCAGAACGGGCATCAGCATCATGGCATCATCCCAGGGAGAGACAAAGATTCAAGTGGAAGCATCGTAGCGTGACGGGCCTCAAGACGACAAGCACATTGGCAATGACAACCTGAACGGTCGGTCGAGCGGCGGGCCGCACGTCGTGTCGTGCGTCGGTGGCGAACGCACGGACCTAAGGACACAGGGCTGTGATTGCGGGATTGGGTGGATTGTGGATAATCCAAATTCCTCGACGCTGTATTTATGGCGTGGCAGTTGGCGTTTGAGAAACGAAAACGGTTGAAGAAAAAGATGAGCGACGATCATACGAAATCGAGTCAGACGGCCATGGAGTCTCCGGTGCCGGCCATCAAAGTCGGTTTTCGCCCGCTGCGAGTCTGGCCTCCGGCACTGTTGCTTGCCGGGATGGTGATCGCTCGCTTG
>JBBJME010000210.1:0-12574 GCA_037719765.1 Planctomycetaceae bacterium | reverse complement strand
CTATTGGTACCTGACCCCTTTTCCAAGCCCGCGTTGCCATAATCCGCCCGTGTTCGCATCACCACACTCGAACGAGGGAATCTCAGTCGGCGTAGGCGACGTCGCTCCGCCGACTCGCACTCCTGTTCACGCCCGTGCGAAAACACCTCCGCCTCATGGTTTCCAGAATTCGCCCGTGATCGCATTACCACACTGGATCCAGGGAATCTCAGTCGGCGGAGCGACTGAGCAACGGGTTTTCTTCGCAATTGCGAGAAGCACCAACTTCTGGACAATCCCCGGCCTGTTTGAATTCGTTATCATTCGCGCCCATTCTGTCCTCATTCCGTCCGAAAACATCCGAGCCCGCTCATGAGCAATACCAATCCATTCGGTGCCGAAGCCACTCTTTCCACATCTGGCGGCAGCGTCAAGTATTTCAGTCTTCCGAAGTTGATTAAGGACGGCATTGGCGACATCAACACGCTGCCGTTTTCGATCCGCGTTCTCCTGGAAGCCTGCCTGCGGAACGTTGACAACTTTATTGTCACCGCCGACGACGTCAATAACCTCGCCAACTGGAATGCTGCGAAGCCTGCGCAGGTTGAAGTGCCGTTTAAGCCAGGCCGCGTCGTCCTGCAGGATTTTACGGGAGTTCCCGCCATCGTTGACCTGGCTGCATTGCGCAGCGCAATGGTGCGGATGGGTGGTGATCCGAAGAAGATTAATCCCCTGGTGCCCTGCGATCTTGTTGTCGATCATAGTGTGCAGGTTGACGAATTCGGCTCGAAATTCGCACTGAAGCACAATGTCGAAATTGAATTCGAACGCAATATGGAACGGTATCAGTTTCTGCGCTGGGGGCAGAAGGCGTTGAACAATTTTCGAGTCATCCCTCCCGCAACGGGCATCGTGCATCAGGTCAATCTGGAATATCTGGCCACCGTTGTGATGACCACAAATGGCGTTGCTTATCCGGACAGCCTTGTCGGCACCGACAGTCATACGACCATGATCAACGGGCTTGGCGTTGTCGGCTGGGGCGTCGGCGGGATTGAAGCCGAAGCTGTCATGCTCGGCCAGCCGGTCTACATGCTGACTCCTGAAGTCGTGGGATTCCGAGTGTCGGGCAAGTTACCTGAAGGCGCGACGGCAACCGACCTGGTACTCACCGTGACCCAGATGCTGCGAGCCCACAAAGTCGTGGGCAAGTTTGTTGAGTTCTTCGGCCCCGGTCTGGATGCCCTGAGTCTGGCCGACCGGGCAACCCTGGCGAACATGGCACCGGAATATGGTGCGACGATGGGCTTCTTTCCTGTCGATGCGGAGACGCTGCGATATCTTGAACGCACGGGCCGACCAAAGGCGTTGATCGAACTCGTCGAATGTTATTACAAAGAACAGGGGCTGTTTCGCACGGCCAGCTCACCAGAACCACGCTTCACAAGTAAGCTGGAACTTGATCTCGCGGATGTCGTGCCGTCGTTGGCTGGACCGAAGCGTCCTCAGGACCGGATCCTGTTGAAGGATATGCTGCCCGAGTGGAAGAAATCGCTCAGCGGCACATTCGGCAAAGCCCACGCATCGGCGGCCGTCAATGTCGGAGACAACGGAAGTAATTCCAGCATCACCGACGGAGCTGTCGTGATCGCAGCGATCACAAGCTGTACGAACACCAGCAATCCCAGCGTCATGATTGGGGCAGGTTTGCTGGCTCGCAACGCCGTCGCCAAAGGCCTCGAACGCAAGCCATGGGTCAAGACCAGTCTTGCTCCCGGAAGCCGCGTTGTGACCGAGTACCTCAGCAAATCGGGACTCGATGTGTCACTGGATGCACTCGGATTCCAGACGGTCGGCTATGGCTGCACCACCTGTATCGGCAACAGCGGTCCACTGCCGGAATCTGTCGCCAAGGCGGTGACATCAGGTGACCTGGTGGCTGCAGCGGTCCTCTCAGGGAATCGAAACTTTGAAGGTCGAATCAATCCGCTGGTGAAGGCCAATTACTTGGCAAGTCCTCCGCTGGTCGTTGCTTATGCCATCGCAGGGACCGTGGACATTGATCTGGCGACGCAGCCTCTCGGCAAAGACAAGCAGGGTAAGGATGTCTTTCTGAAAGATATCTGGCCGACTCAGAAAGAAATTGCCGACACCATTGCATCATCCATGACCCCGGAAATGTTCACCGAACAGTATGGCCACGCCACGCTGGGCCCTGAGGAATGGCAGAAGATCCAGAGCAGCGACGCTGACCTTTTTGTGTGGGATGAACACAGCACTTACGTTCAGGAACCTCCGTTCTTCGTCGACATGCCGGTCACACCGGGCCCCATAGAATCGATCGAAGGGGCGCGCTGCCTTGTCTCTGTTGGCGATTCCACAACGACCGACCACATCAGCCCCGCGGGTGCGATCAAAGCCAGCAGTCCGGCCGGCAAGTATCTGCAGGCTCAGGGCGTCACGCCGAACGATTTCAACAGCTACGGGGCACGTCGAGGCAACGACCGCGTGATGACGCGCGGAACGTTTGCCAATATCCGCCTGAAAAACCTGATTGCCCCCGGCACGGAAGGCAGTGTGGCAGTTCATTTCCCCAGCGGCGAACAGACGTCGATTTACGACGCCGCAATGAAGTACAAGGACGAGGGCACGCCGCTGGTTGTCCTCGCCGGAGCCGAATACGGCACCGGTTCCAGCCGCGACTGGGCCGCCAAGGGCACGTACCTGCTCGGCATCCGCGCCGTCATCGCCACCAGCTTCGAACGCATCCACCGTTCGAACCTCGTCGGCATGGGCGTGCTGCCTCTGCAATTCCGCGATGGCGAAAGCCGCGAGTCCCTGGAACTCAACGGCACCGAAACCTTCGACATCCGCCTGGATGACAAACTGAAACCCCAGCAAGCGGTTGAAGTCACTGCCAGAAAGCCGAACGGCGAACAAATTCACTTCGTGGCGACGTGCCGGATTGATACACCGGTGGAAGTGGTTTATTACCGCAACGGAGGGATTCTGCATACGGTGCTGAGGCAGCTGGCGAAAGGGTGAGATGTGGATAAACTCGAGAAACCTGAAGACCCAAGACTAACGCCACTTTTTAACATGGCAGAGCAACATTGCGTTGGTGTTTTTCACGGCCTACGCGATCCAAACAAGAACTTGCATCCGCAATTTGCAGTATTTACGGCGGTGTTCGCCAAACACGGAGGTGATTTTTATCTCTTCACAGCAGCGCATTGTATTCGTGAGTCACGCAAGGCAATTGAGAGTGGCCTAACGAGCGTTCAAATTTCACTTGTGATAGGCGCTGGAGATGGCGAAAGAATTTTTGTACCAAATTTTATTGCCAACAAGAGCTTCGTTTCGATTGAGCTATTCGATGAAAAGCAAGGATTCGATTTCGCTTGCATCAACTTGGATTCTGTGGCTGTTGCAAAGCTGGAGGGTTCGGGAATGGTTCCAGTTGAAAAATATTTTTGCGTTCGCCGCGACGAGTCTGTAGAACACCACGCCGTCTTTGGATTCCCTAAGACCAGAAACGTGTCTGAATTCACGGAAATTTCCGGTCAAACTATCGTGCAACCGGAGCCGATGGCCACGTTGCTGAAGGTACCAGCTGACCGCAGCGGGATCCCTTCGGATCCAGTAGGTCCTTCCATAGGCTCAGACCCAAGGTTCATTGCGGTCGTAAATGAAGAAATGGCAAAACAAGTTGGGATGAAAGGGCTCAGTGGCGGTCTCATGTTTGGAGTCGATTTGGAACGACGAGTCATGAATGGCAAAGAACAGGTGATTGCACGTTCGCGACCTATTGCTATTCAGGCAAAGTGGTGGCACCAGAAATACGCTGCCGGAAACTACTTGGTTGACATTTTTGAAAAACTTGCGGCGAGCAAAAAGTGAGGTTTGGTGTGACAATCGCTAATGCGAGTGCCGGCACACCAATGAGCGCCCTCATTTGAAAACACCGCCACGTTTTTTTCACTGCGATTCGCTGCGGAGCAGCGGCGTGCGGTAGCCTGTGGCTTCAGCCACAGGTCATGCGTCCCCAAAATGCCCCTAAGCTGCGGAGCAGCGACGTATTGCTACGACCGTGAAGCGCCGTGGACGCGTTTTGGGGCACGCCACTGCGCGCACATTCTTACGCAAATTGGCCCCGCGTTTTACGTCGCTCCTCCGGAGCTTTAGCCATGTTCCTCGGGTTTGCACCCGAGGCTACCGCACGCGGCTGCTCCGCAGCCAATCGCCGATTGCCGATCGCCGATCGCGGCAACACTTGCGTTGCCTCATTAACATAAGATACCTTGGCCCGCTACCTCACAACTTTCCTCCGGAGCATGACCGTATGACGACCTATACGTGCCTCAAATATCACATTGTCTTCGGAACTCAATACCGTCGTCCGCTGATTCACGCACGGATACGACAAGACCTCTACGCATACATCGGCGGCATCATCAACGGCGAAGATGGGCATCTGGATGCGATCGGTGGAGTCGAAGATCACATTCACATTCTTTGCGGAATCCCGGCTCGACTTGCCGTTTCTGATATGCTCCGAGCCATGAAATCCAGCTCATCCAAATGGATGAACGACAACCGTCTCTGCACGGTGGAATTTCGATGGCAGCGAGGATTTGCCGCGTTCTCCGTCAGCAAGTCGAACATGCCTGAGGTCACTCGCTATCTCGCCGGTCAGGAAGAACACCATCGGAACACTTCATTCGCTGATGAATACCGAGCCATGCTGATCCGACACGAAATTCAATTCGATGAGCGATACCTCTTCGACGACGAACACACAGCATGAATATCCTTTCCACTTTGTCGCGGTGCTCAAATTTGCGAATCCTCATTCTCGAAGACAATGTCGATCGACGGACTGCAATGCTGGAGCACATTGCCGATTGCCTGCCTATGTTCGGAGTCTCATTCCGAGACGTCTGACTCCATGATCAGTGCCTTCAAGTCAGCGAATTGGAACGAGATCGCATTGATCTCCCTGGACAACGACCTGGACCCGATTCAAATCAATGGCCGTGCGACCGATGCTGGCGACGGGCTTGCGGTCGCTCGTTTTCTGATAGAACTCAAGTCGACCAGTGCCACTTCGCAGGCAGCGATGCCACCTGTGATTATCCACACAACGAACGAAATCCCGGCAATCCAGATACAGCACATGTTCGCTGTCGCCAAGTGGCCGTTCGAAAGAGTGACGCCTTACGCTGGAGAATCCTGGATTGGTGAAGTCTGGATCCAAACAGCACGAACCACGATCATTGAAAATGTCTCCGATCGCAAGACCGTGGCTGGAGCGAGATAATCGCCGTATCTGACAGGCCCGGGCCAGGTTCCGCTTCCGGCGGACGCCAACGGTGTGCCGGTCGAAAAATCAATGTGAGCAGACCCGAATGTCTGAACCTGCGCCTCAGTGAGTTGAAGGAAACGTGGCGATCTTTGCTGGGACTGCTGACTGTGGGAGTCCTCATCACGTGGTGCGGTGCCGCCATCGCAGCGCATTGGATCCTGGGCATACCGGCCTCCGTGGCCATGGTTCTTGGAGCGGTGCTCACGGTGACGGGCCCGACCGTGATCGGGCCGCTGCTTCGCGAAATTCGGCCCTCCGGGAAAGTCGGAACGATCGCCAGATGGGAAGGCATCGCCATCGATCTACCGGGCCAACATTGCTCCCCGAGTTCCGGCCTTTGGAGAATCGACTTGAGGTCTTTGAGGATCTGCTTCCGAACACAGCAGCGCCCGCCCCAACCATGGATACGTGGCAGGAGTTTGGTCCTTGTCAGGGTGCCTCAATTTGTCTCAAGCGAGTTTCGAAGTGTAGGCGCTGGCTGTCGATGACGTCGATCCGGGTGAGTTTCCAGTGGTGTTCGATTGAAGTCAAATCGTCTGGATGCACAGGAATCGGTTCGACCAGAAAGCTGGCCTGGAACTGGTTGGTGCGCTGATGGATGTGTCCCCAGTGCTCGACCGTGCCTGAGATGTTCCAGCGGCAGAGGCAGGTGAAAGCAAATTCGGAGTGCTGTGGAGTACTTGTTGTCGGTGGATTTTGTCTCTCAGCTTCGATGATGTCGATCTGCTTCACTCGCGCGACGGCCCCGCCTTGCTCGGCCATTCTGAGGCTTTGCTGAATCTGCAGATAGAGTTCCTCAAGCACTTCGCCGGAGGTGCTGACGGCCAGAGCATCGTAGACGTCATTTTCGCCTCGATAGCGAAAGGCTTCGTAGGCGTTTGCCAGAAGCTGCGTGACGACTCGGCGCGCTTCGTCGTTGGAAATCTCCGGGGGTGATCCCCAGCGAGTCGTGAATGTGCCGACGTCAAAGACCCACGACGCGGCAGCTGCACACAACAGAAGCACGGCTGTCCACACGTTCGATGCGCGGAGTATGCGGCG
Source organism: Planctomycetaceae bacterium (assembly GCA_037719765.1). Classification (GTDB taxonomy): domain Bacteria; phylum Planctomycetota; class Planctomycetia; order Planctomycetales; family Planctomycetaceae; genus SXXK01. The sequence continues at coordinate 6,189 of JBBJME010000210.1, read as the reverse complement.
AGCCATTGGAATCATCGAAGCCAGGGAGAGTGCCAGTGCGATCAATGGCAACGAGGGCACGCGGACTGTCGGGATCGCTGGAAGCTCTGCGACGACGGGGGACAGTATAAATTCCTGTGTCACAGAAGTGTCATTCGGCGAAGTCCATTCGAAGATGTTGTTGGCACCAATCCGGGACAGGGTCGTCCGAAACGCTTTGTCCCCTGTAAAGACGATCATGTTCACGGCCCAGAGCGATTTGTGGAATCGATCCCAGGTCAGTCTCAGGTTCCTCGGAGCCGACGCGACCGGATAAGACAGGATGATGCCAGCGCGAGCACTCGACATGGCCACCGGTTTACGATCCGTGACCTGCGCGAAATCGCGGAAGTTGACTCCGTAGAAGTCGCAGCGTTCGACGACCGGCACCAGGCGGACACCATCGACTTCGATGGGATTACCCGACATGAAGAATTCTTCAATCAGCGGTCGAACAGCGTCCTGCTCCTGAACCGTCAGGAAGTCTTTCTGTGCGCGATTCAGCGGAAGGCTCTGTTCCAGTGTCAGCAGCGGGATCAGGATTTCGTGGCGGACCTCATGGTTCTCGATGTACAGGAACGAATAGACCGAGCTGTAACTGGTGATCCCGAGCGTTTCTTCCTGCTGCTGTTTCGCCCATTGTTCGCGTTCCTGGGCCGACGCATCCTTTGACAGCGGCGGATTTGTCCAGTCGAAGCGAATTGTTTCCGGTGAGTTTAGGACCAGCGCTTTGCTGACCGTATCGCCCGCATTTTCCTGTCGGACCTGCAGCTGCATTTCAGACAGCAAGATACCGTCGGCATCAGTAAACTGTTGCTCAAACGTCAGGAACTCGGGCGATGCGGGGCAGTCGTACTGCATCGCAAAGGTCAGCTTGTGAGCCATCAGGTCAGAGAGCGATACCCCTTCCTCCGGAATGGAGGCAGTGACAGTCGGCGGTTGGTCCGGCGGTCGTATGGAACCATCGGCATCCCGAATCACAAATCGTTGGGCGACGAAGATTTGATGCAGTTCGATGCCCCGCTGAATGGTCACAGCGTCCAGAAAGTCGGCCTGGTTCGGCTTCAGATTATGGAAGAGATAGAGATCTTCGAGAAAGACCTCGATCGTCACGTCGATTCGCTCGCGCGTCACATAGACGAGCGTGCGCGTGACGGACACTGGATGGGCGGCCGCGGCCGATGCCGAGCTGAGCGAAATGAGAATGGCTGAAAGGAACAAGGCTGCGTGGAGCGGCAGAAGTCCGTGTGCAGCGTTCTTTGCGGCGAAAAGCCGCCTGCTCCGCTGGAGCTGCGGCTTCATCACGGCACTGTAATCACCGCTTCGGCCCATTCGACAAACTCCATGCCATCACTGGCAATGTCAGCAGTCACCACGAACTGTCCGCTGGTTGATGAGACTGTGACTGGCATCCTGACGACCCCTGATTGCCGCGGTGCCAATTTCAACGCGAAGTGCGGCTCAGTCAGCTTCCAGGCGTCGGGTAGATGCGGAGTCACTGTGAATGATCGTTCAACGGGAGAATGGTTCGTGATTCGCATTTCGAGGTTGAGTGTCTCGACCGCCGCAACGGTGACGCCATGCGGATAGAGCATGGCCCATTGTTCATCGATCCCGTAGTTCGGGTCATCCCAGGGAAACAATTCCCGCATGATCACAATCCGGTCGCGGTAACGTTTTTCCAGAAAGTCGAGTTCGACGACGGTGAACGAAAAGACGAACGGGATATGTTCGTTGACCAGCCAGAATGGTTTGTCGATCGCTCGCAGTTTCTTCAGGCACAGCAGGTATCCGGAGTCCTCATGCACCAGATTGCGATTCTGCACGCAATAGTCGTCGAAGCCGGATGGAGCGAAGGAATCTCCGACAAGAAGATCGGTTTCTGATCTGCCTTCTCGGCAAACAGTGCGCCGTGATACCACGTTTGCCCGGGGAAGAAATGAAAAGTCAGCTGGAACTCGTGCCATTTGAGCTGATGGCCGTCCGGGACAACTTTGATGTCTTTGATCGGATTCGCCGTCATCGCCGGAAGGTGATATGCCTCCGGCCTGGCCAGCAGGTCCGCGTATTCGGTCGTGGCATAGACGGGACACTGGAAGACTTCCGAGGCAGCCTGCACCATGTCCGTGTGATCGTCGTGATAATGCGTCACGAAGATGCCTTCGACTTTTTTGATCACGCCCTGGGCGATCAGCTGCTTCACGTCGTCGATGACTCGCTGATAGCCGCAGTCGAGCATGAACGCATGGCCGGTGTCCGAGATCAGAAGTCTGCTGGTCGAATTCTCAAACACCCATGATGGCGTTTGCTCGTGGTGAGAATACGGCATCAATTCCATGTCGGCCCCCTTGCCGAGGACACGTTCGCCGCACAGTCGCATGCGGTCTTCCTTGAAGTACCAATGCAGGGCATTTGTGGAAAGATAGTTGCGATAGACCGCCTGAACCCGCTGTGTGAGTCGTTCGATGGCCTGTTGGGGATCGTCAATGACCGGGCCGCGGGCCGGAACGATCTGGTCCGGCTTTTCGGCGGCGATCTTCTGCAAACTGGCGACCAGTCCGGCAAGGCGTGAACCGAAGCCGTGGTAACCACGGATCTGAGCATCCGCGATGTCGTCCTGAAAACTGTAGAGATCCAGAATCTGGCCGTCGCCATAAATCAGATCGCCGGTGAACGCGATCTTTTTCCCGTCAACTTCTGTGAGCCAGGAAACCGATCCGCGCGTGAATCCTGGGGTTTCAACGACTCGCAGCGTGACACCCTGCCATTCGACAGTGTCGCCATCGTTCACCCATCGCTCGACGGGGATGGCAGCGGGCAGGATCTTTGTCGTCTGCTGTGCGTAATCATGAAACCGCGCCTTTGCGAATTCTTTCCAGAAGTCGCCTGGCATTTCCAATCCGAACCTTTCCCGGTTAGGAGCGATGACTTTTGTCCCCGCATCGATCAGTGGTTTCGCTTTCCAGACAATATCGCGGCGACTGTGCGCGAGCAGAACGTAATCCACGGCGGCCGCGTCATCGGCTTTCCAGCCATATACCGCGAGTCGGCGACCGTTTGTTTCGAGAAGCACACCGTTCACAGGCCCAGGATCAATGGAGATCCTGACATTTGCTGGCAAAGCGGATGTCACAACACCAAATGTGAACACGACAGCAGACGACAGGGCAGCGATCACGTTCATGATGAACCTCGATTAATGCTGTAACAAAGCAGCACCGGGCAGTCCGGGCAATTTGTCACATCAGTGTGACAGAATTGATTTCGAGCCGCCAATGGAAAAGGATGAATCACTGAGTTGTCGCTTAGTGCGGACGATCTGAATCGGGCAAAGGTGCGTCGATGTGCCGAATGAACCCACATTCCGGGACCCTGTTCCTGGGCGCTCGTTCGACGCCGGTTCGTCAACATGGGACACTTCGAAAGTCACTCCACTTCAACTTTGATGCCTTGCTTCGTTCGATGCGTGCAACATCGTGATTCGATACCTTGTGGAAAGAATTCCCGCCATAGAGTGTCGGGGCAGATTTGGATGCGGGCGAAGCCTGCTTTAGGTGAAATTCATGCGTCAGTTCGTACTGTTGTTCGTTGTTCTGGCTGGATCGGTCTCGGCCCAGGAGCCGGTTTATGTCAATCCCCTCCCCGCGGATCCGCCATATTATCGAGTGCGCTATGGAGGTTCGACGCAGCCGGGCGAACTGGTCTATCCGGTGAGCTTTACCGTCTGGATTCCGCCGCAGGTCAAAACACTGCGCGGGTTGATCGTCCATCAGCATGGCTGCGGCGAAGGCTCGTGCAAGTCGGGGCAGACTGGCGCCTTCGATCTGCATTGGCAGGCATTGGCCAAAAAGCACGACTGCGCGTTGATGAGTCCCGTGTACGAACAGCCGGAGAAATCGGACTGCCAGTTGTGGTGTGATCCTCGCAATGGTTCGGACGCGGTGTTTCAGAAGTCACTGACTGAGCTGGGAACTACGTCAAGTCATCCCGAATTGTGCACCGTGCCTTGGGCCATTTGGGGACACAGCGGCGGTGGACACTGGGCGGGCGGTATGACGTTGATGCATCCCGAGCGAGTGACCGCTGCATGGCTGCGTTCGGGAGTTCCGCCGATCGCCGCCGTCAAAGGCAAGCCCGCGCCCTACACGATTTCCGAAGTTACCTGTCAGGTGCCAGTCATGGTGAATCTCGGTACCAAAGAGGGGGTTACGGATAAGGAAAGCCGCTTCGCCGGAGTGTGGCCGGGGAACGAAGCGTTTTTTCTCGCCGTGCGAGCGAAAGGAGGACTCATGGTGTGGCGATCGATCGCTGTCGAGCCATGACTGTGGCAACCAACGCTATCTGGCAATTCCTGGTTCGATGCATGCCTGACGGCGCGTCTGCCGGCGACAAGCGGCGATCCGCTGAAACCGATGGCTGGCACTGATGGCTGGATTGCTCTGCTGAATGCCGAAGGTGCGACTGTCGAGGCTCCCGTCCCGACAGCGATATTTTCGGGCCCCGTGGAGAAATCGGTGTGGTTACCGAACGAATCGGTGGCTACCGCCTGGGCGCAGTATGTCAAAGACTCGGCAGTGACCGACGCCACGCCCCCAGTTGCTCCGACGAACTTGCGTGTTGTTGGCAATGTGCTGACCTGGTCCGCCGAAGCAGATCTCGAAAGCGGGCTCACCAGTTTCGTGATTGAGCGTGATGGGAAGTTCCTCGCCAACGTACCCGAGCAGGGGAAGAACCCTTTCGGTCGTCCAATCTTCCAAAACCTGTCCTACAGCGACACTCCCACGCAACCATTGGTCGAGATGAATTTCACGGATAGCACAGCCGAAGCCGGCACGACGTATCAGTACCGGGTCATCGCGGTGAATACGGTCGGTCTGAAGTCCAGGTAGACAGCGTCTCACCCCCGAGTGCATCACGAGAAAAGTGCAAACCCATGAACCGATCTCTCTTGTCAACATTCGCATTATTCTCCGCAGAATGGTAACTTCTGACACTGCATGTGGAACCGACATGCTTTTCAATGATCTTAATGACATCCTCGAAATCCTTACCTGTCGCCAGTCACTTTTACGCTTCGTGGAGTTTGTCTTTCGACAGTGTTGTTGTCTCGTCAGGCATTTTGAACCACCAATTGCGAAAGATGCAACATGCAAACTCGTCCGTGGATGCTGTCATTTACCTTCGTCGTGATTTCCGCCGCCGGATGCGAAGGCGAACAAGGGATTCCACTGGCGCAGTCCACTTCTCAGCCACGGACATCTGTCGCACTGTCTGACGGAGAAGCAACCGCTCCCCCCGCTGCTCCTGCTGCTGTTGAGTTTGTTGCACCGTCGCTCACGGAGGAAGAAATCCGAGCGGGCTGGATCAGCCTGTTTGACGGACGGTCGTTGTTTGGCTGGGACGTGCCGACCGTGACGAACTGGCACGTTGAGGACGGTACTATCGTCGCGGACCGTGGTGAGAAAAGTCTGCTGCTCACGCCATTTCATTTCGATGACTTTGAACTGCGATGCAGTTTTCATGTGGCTGCGGGTGGCAACAGCGGCATCTTTCTGCGTACGGCGCAGGATTCATCGAATCCCGTGAAGGACACTTATGAACTCAATATCTGCGACAGCCATCCGACGCATAAAACCGGCAGCCTGGTGGGGCGACACATCGCAGAAAACGTGCCTGTCGTGGAAGGTGCCTGGCATGATTTTCGAGTCCTCTGCAAAGGGCCTGTGATTCAGGTCTGGCTGGACGAAAAGCAAATCGTCGATTTCACGGATTCGTCGGATGCCATTCGTCTGACAGGTCGCATTGGTTTGCAAATGAATGAGGGGCGATCCGCCTTTCGTAACGTCTTCATCCGACCGCTTTCGCTGAAGCCTCTTCTGAACGGGAACGATACGACTGGCTGGAATGTCGTGCCAGGTTCCAAAAGCGAATTCAACGTTGTCGATGGATTGCTGCACGTTTCCGACGGGCCGGGGTTCCTTGAGACGAATGAAATGTTCGGAGATTTTGTACTGAAGGTCGAAGCCCGCATAAACGGCGACGGCCTCAACAGCGGCGTGTTCTTTCGAGCGAAACAAGGAACGGAAAAGCTCCTTCGCACGGCTACGAATTCCAGCTTCACAACGGTTTCAAAGACGGCGATCGCACGAAACCTGTCGATTCAGGCACCGG